>NZ_JAZLLZ010000040.1:0-2394 GCF_045598405.1 Sodaliphilus sp. | reverse complement strand
GCACATAACCCTGTCCTAACTGAGCGCAAGCGAAGGCAGGGCAGGGTAAACGCGATACACTATACTGCGGTTGAAGACCGCAACCTTGCACGTTTCGAGGTAGCGGTCTTCAACCGCGATTTTATTACACTTCACACCCCCCACCGGCAGTCGTTTCACTCCCTTCGGTGGGGGTTATGTGCCCAAAGCAAGCTTTGTGCGTGTCGGCTTTCAGCCTCTAATTGTTAATATATTCAACTTTAGCATTTGATAATAAATATTGCTAATTTATTGTCCGGCAGGACAATACCTGAATAACCCCCACCGCCGAACGAAGTGGCGGGGGGGGAATAAATGCAACACGCACCGCGTCCAGCAGGACGCTAATCGGAGCAAATGGGTGAGGCTCAAATGGTTTCACATGCTAAAGTTGAGTTAATATATATTCAATGAAAAAAATCAGTGAGTTCAGTGAGATCCGCGCGGGGAGTTCCATTGCTGAATGGTTGAGTTTTCGGGGTAATCATGCTAAATTATTTTAATTTCTAGAAATCATATTCCCTACTCTCACGGTGATTAATAATAAAAATCGTATCTTTGCGTTTATAAGATATATATCACCACTATGAGCAAGGAACTGATTCTATGGGCCGACGATGAGATTGACCTCTTGAGGCCTCACATACTGTTTTTACAGAACAAGGGATTCGAGATTGTGACCGTGACCAACGGGCGCGATGCTCTCGACGCCATCACGCAGCAAAACTTCGACCTGATCATCCTCGACGAAAACATGCCCGGCATCAGCGGACTCGAGGCATTGCAGGAAATCAAGATACAGCAACCCAACGTGCCCGTCATCATGATCACCAAGAGCGAGGAAGAGAACATCATGAACCAGGCCATAGGCAGCGAAATCGCCGACTACCTCATCAAGCCCGTCAACCCCATGCAGATTCTCCTGTCCATCAAGAAGAACCTTCACAGCGTGGACCTCGTGGAGCAGAAGGTAACGGGCGACTACCGCCAGCAGTTCATGAACATCAGCATGCAGATTGACCAGGCAGCGACCATCGACGACTGGTATGAGATTTACAACACCCTCGTGAGGTGGGAGCTCTCCATAGCCAGCGCCGGGTCTAACATGGAGGACATGCTGCTCACACAGAAGAACGACGCCAACAACGCCTTCTGCAAGTTTGTCAAGCGCAACTATGAGAAATGGCTCACTGCCGACGAGCACCCGCTGCGCAGCAACGAGATATTCAAGACCCACGTCATGCCGCTGCTCGACGCCGGCGAGAAGGTGTGCTTCGTAGTCATCGACAACTTCAGGCTCGACCAGTGGAAGACCATCTCGCCACTGCTCAGCGACTACTTCAACGTGGACAGCGAGCAGCTCTACACCACAATCCTGCCCACCGCCACGCAGTATGCGCGCAACGCAATCTTCTCGGGACTCATGCCCGTCGATATCGAGAGAATGTTCCCCGACCTCTGGGTGGATGAGGACAGCGAGGAGGGCAAGAACGTCAACGAGGCCCCGCTGGTGCAGACCATCCTGGACCGCTATCGCCGCAAGGTGCACTTCTCCTACAACAAAGTGAACGACAGCAATGCCGGAGAGAGACTGCTGCGCAACTTCAAGTCACTGGCCAACTTTGACCTCAACGTGCTTGTGCTCAACTTTGTGGATATGCTCTCACACGCACGCACCGAGAGCAAGATGATACGCGAGTTGGCTAACACCGACGGTGCTTACCGCTCGCTCACCGAGTCGTGGTTCCGCAATGGCTATGCCCTCGAGTTGTTCAAACTCATGGCACGCGACGGCTACAAGGTGGTGCTCACCACCGACCACGGCACAGTGCGCGTGAACAATGCTATCAAGGTGATAGGCGAAAAGAACACCAACACCAACCTGCGCTACAAGCTGGGTCGCAACCTCAACTATAACCCCAAGCAGGTGTTTGAGATCAAGCAGCCCAAACGCTACGGCCTGCCCTCGCCCAATGTGTCGACAACCTATATCTTCGCCACCAACCGCGATTTCTATGCTTATCCCAACAACTACAACTACTACGTGCAGTATTACACCGACACCTTCCAGCACGGCGGCATCTCCATGGAAGAGATGCTAGTGCCGCTGGTGACACTCTCGGCCAAGTAAAAAGTTCTATTATACCCTCTCCCACGGAGACACAGGGGTCACAGAGAGAAAAAATCAATCTGAAATCGGCGTGATCCGTAGTTTGTATTTTATCGGGGAAGCGCTGTGCCTTCTATGTTGAAATCCAAATAAATTGAGTGTAATTTAACGTTTTTTACGCCATTTGGCGTTGTTTTTGCCGTTTTTTGCGTGAGCTTGGGCAAAAAGAAGGTAGCCAGGCACATTTTTGTGCTTGGTGGTTGCTT
>NZ_JAZLLZ010000039.1:0-10888 GCF_045598405.1 Sodaliphilus sp. | reverse complement strand
CTCCCTTCGGTGGGGGTTATGTGCCCAAAGCAAGCTTTGTGCGTGTCGGCTTTCAGCCTCTAATTGTTAATATATTTTCAATGAAAAAAATCAGTGAGATCAGTGAGATCCGCGCGGGGAGTTCCATTGGTGAATAGTTACGTTATTATTAAATCATTCAACTTTAGCTTTTATAATAAATGATGCTAATTTGTTGTCCGGTAGGACAATATCTAAATAACCCCCACCGCCGAACGAAGTGGCGGTGGGGGTATAGGTAAACCGCAAAAATGCGTCCAGCAGGACGCTAATTGGAGCAAATAGGTGAAACTCAAATGGTTCCATATGCTAAAGTTGAGTAAATCAGTGTTACCTGTGAGATCTGCGCGGGGAGTCCGCAAAAAAAATTGAATTTCACTCAATCCATTTCATCTACAAGATAATTGCACATGTACTTCCACTCCTAATAGAACCCGCCTATAAGTAAAAAAGGAGCATCCTCGATTAATAAGATGCTCCTTTTGTTGTAATACTATATTCCTTTACTTCTCGCGGAAGAAGAGGTTGATGGGTGTGCCGGAGAGGTTCCATTTCTCGCGGATTTTGTTTTCGAGATAGCGCTTGTAGGGGTCGCGTATCCACTGGGGCAGGTTGCAGAAGAAGATGAACGTGGGCACCTTGGCTCCCTTGAGCATGGTGACGTATTTTATCTTGACATACTTGCCCTTGACTGCGGGTGGCGGGAATGCCTCTATGGCCTCTTGCATGAAGTTGTTGAGCTGTGACGTTGAGATTGTGCGCTGGCGGTTCTCATTGACCTCAAGGGCTGTCTCAAGCACCTTATAGATGCGCTGCTTGGTGAGTGCCGAACCGAAGATGATGGGGAAGTCGGTGAACGGCGCGAAACGCTCCCTGATGGTCGCTTCCATGTGCTTGATGGCTTCCTGACTCTTGTTCTCCACGAGATCCCACTTATTGACGAGCACGATGAGTCCCTTGCGGTTCTTCTCGATGATTGAGAAGATATTAACGTCTTGTGACTCAATGCCTCGTGTGGCGTCGATGAGCAGGATACACACGTCGCTATACTCGATAGAACGGATAGAACGCAGCACCGAGTAATACTCGATATCCTCGTTCACCTTGTTCTTCTTGCGTATGCCGGCAGTATCTACCAGATAGAAGTCGAAGCCGAACTTGTTGTAGCGTGCATAGATGCTGTCGCGTGTGGTGCCAGCGATATCGGTGACGATGTTGCGCTGCTCGTCCATGAGCGAGTTCACAAGCGATGATTTGCCGGCGTTGGGTCGTCCCACAATGGCAAAGCGGGGTATATCATCGGTGGGCTCATCCATGTCCTTCTCTGGCATTTTCTTCACTACCTCGTCGAGCAAGTCACCTGTGCCCGAACCGGTGATGGCTGATATCGACATGGGGTCACCCAGTCCCAGCGAGTAGAACTCGGCCAGGGCATATATGCTCTCGTTGTTGTCGTCTTTGTTGGCCACGACGATGGTGGGTTTCTTGCTGCGTCGCAAGATTGCTGCCACGTGGTCGTCAAGGTCGGTGACACCGTTCTTGATGTCCACCATGAACAGAATCACGTCAGCCTCATCGATGGCAAGATGCACTTGCTTATTTATCTCGCCCTCAAAGATATCCTCACTGTTGACTACCCATCCGCCGGTATCAACGACACTCATCTCCATGCCGTTCCACTCCATCTTGCCATACTGGCGGTCGCGAGTGGTGCCGCTGGTGTCGTTAACGATGGCAGCGCGTGTCTGTGTGAGTCGGTTGAAAAGTGTTGACTTACCCACATTGGGTCGTCCCACTATTGCTACTAATCGTCCCATTATTATTTCCTTACTTTATATTCTAGAATTTCTAGAGAGACTCTAAATTCTAGAAGGTTCTTATATTTCTTACTCTATATATCCAAACTGCCTGAGTTTATTCTCCTGGTTGCGCCAGTCTTTCTCTACCTTTACATAAAGTTCGAGGAACACACGCTTGCCGAAGAATTTCTCAATGTCCTTGCGCGACTCTATGCCCACGTGCTTGAGTTTCTTGCCCTGGTGGCCTATGATAATGCCCTTCTGGCTATCACGCTCCACATATATCACAGCCATGATGTGAATGTCTTTTTCACCTTCCTGGAAGAGTTCCACTATCACCTGGGTGGCATAAGGCACTTCCTTTTCATATCCCAGGAGTATCTTCTCCCTTATTATCTCTGTGACGAAGAAACGCGAACTGCGGTCGGTCAACGCATCCTTGCCGAAGTAGGGTGGGCTCACGGGCAGCAACTCAACGATGCGTGCCATGAGATTATCCACGTTGAAATTCTCGGTTGCGCTGGTGGGGAACACCTCGGCCTGCGGAAGCAACTGCTTCCACTGGTCGATGACACGCAACAGGTCGTCATTACCCTTCAAGAGGTCAATCTTGTTGATGACCAGCAGGATGGGTATTTTTTCCTTGGCTACCTTGTCGAGAAATTCCTGATTCTTGGTGGGCGACTCTATCACATCGGTTACATAGAGCAGGATATCGGCATCGACGAGGGCGCTTTTAGAAAACTCAAGCATGCTCTCTTGCAGTTTGAATTTGGGCTTGAGCACGCCAGGGGTATCGCTGAACACAATCTGGTAGTCATCGCCGTTGACAATGCCCATGATGCGGTGACGTGTGGTCTGAGCCTTGCTTGTGATGATAGAAAGGCGCTCGCCCACTAGGCGGTTGCTCAATGTGGACTTACCCACATTGGGGTTGCCCACGATGTTGACAAATCCCGCACGATGCTGCGGTGTAATGTTGCTGTCGCTCATTTATTTTCTATATTTTCTAGAAATTCCAGATATTCTTAATATACCTTAAATGAAAAATGCATCGCTACCCCGTTAATAGAGTTGTGATGCATTTTCAGTTATCATTTGATCATTCTCTAAGTTACGGTCTTATATATTCACATATAGGCTCACATGCACACGCCTAGGCGCCCACACGCTGCCCGCTGTGCATTATATAGCCCAAACTAGATATGATGCGCCCCAAGTGAATCCTGCGCCAAATGCAGTGAGGACAATCTTGTCGCCCTTCTTGAGCTTGCCCTTGAACTCATCAAGACAGATAGGAATGCTGGCAGCACTAGTGTTACCAGTGTGCTCGATGTTGACGAGCACCTTCTCCTCGGCAATGCCCAGACGTCCGCCCACAGCCTCGATGATGCGCATGTTGGCCTGGTGTGCAACAAACCAGTCGATGTTGTCATTGTTGAGGTTGTTGCGCTCCATCACGTCCTTTGTTGAGTTGAACATGTCCATAACGGCATTCTTATACACCGCACGGCCTTCCTGATAGAGGTAGTGCTCGCGAGCAGCCACAGTCTCAAGAGTAGCGGGCTTAGCGCTACCACCTGCCTTATAGACAAGGTTTTCAAGACCGCTTCCGTCCACGTGGAACACACCGTCCTGGAAACCAAGTGAAGTGTCCTCGGTGGGTTCCATGAGCACAGCACCTGCACCGTCGCCGAAGAGAGGACATGTAGCACGGTCTTGATAATCTACCATGCTCGACATCTTCTCGGCGCACACCACTATTACCTTCTTGTAAAGACCAGCCTTGATATAAGCGTTAGCAGCCTGTGCAGCAACGATGAAGCCAGCGCAAGCAGCCTGAATGTCATAGGCATAGCATTTCTTCTCCAGTCCGCAGCCGTGAGCAATCACTGATGCAGTGCTGGGGAAACGATAGTCGGGGTTAGAAGTAGCACAGATGAGCAAATCCACGTCGTCGGGATTAGTACCTGTCTCTTCAAGCAGCTTTTTCACTGCCTGGATGCCCAGATAAGAAGAACCAGCGTCTTTCTTAAGTATGCGGCGCTCCTTGATACCAACGCGAGTCATGATCCACTCGTCGTTAGTGTCCACCATGTGTGACAACTCCTCGTTGTTGAGCACATAGTCAGGAACATAAGAAGCAATGCCTTTTATTATTGCGTTAAGCATATAAAATCTTAATTTAGTCTATTAAAAACATATCCTAAATAAGGTGTTATGAGCTCATAGCAGCCATATTTAGGATACACCAACTTAATAAAGTCTATCTAGTTACTGTGCTTGAGGGTTGCATGCATTAAACAGCAGCTTCCTCGCCCATAACCTGCTTGCCACGATAGTAGCCGCACTCGGGACATACAGTGTGATAAACATGCCAAGCTCCGCAGTTAGAGCATTGTGCGATAGTGGGTGCTACAGCCACGTCATGAGTTCTTCTCTTGGCTGTACGAGTCTTTGATTGTCTACGTTTAGGATGTGCCATTTTGTTCTAATATTTTTATTTTTTTAATTATTATCTTTTAATTTCCTGAGTGCTTCCCACCTGGGGTCAAGACACTCCACTTCCTCATCACTTCCGTCATCTCCACTGGTTGCGCCGTCAAGCAAGTCGTCATTCAGGCCCTCAGCTGCATGGTCACTGAGTAATGCCGACATCTGCTCGTTGCACTCCCCGTCGGGGTGAACGTGAGTCATGGGGATGGTAAGCAACACGGTGTCCCGCACTAGCGGTGCCACATCGAGTTCTCGCCAGCTCTCGGGCACTATGAGCAGCTCATCGCGGCTGTCGTCATAGTCGGTGCCTTCAAGCTTAACGCCTATTTCATAAACGGTGTCTACAACATGGACCAAATCGTCAAGGCATCGGTCGCACCCTATAGTCACAGTGCCATTGCATGTAATAGACAAGCCAAAGAAGTCCTCGCGGCGTCTTTCCACAACTATTGTTGCTTCCACATCGCTGCAACGAACCTCAGTCTGCCCTATTTCATTGAAGAAGTTGGCATCAAGATGATACTTAAATGTCTCAATTCCAAATGCCATGCTTCTCAACTTAACATTGAATGAAGCCACTTTTTTCCTGAAATTTGCGTTAAATCGGTGCAAAGTTATAAACTTTATCGCTAATAATCAACCATTTTCACATCAAATTTCAAAAAAATGCCTTTTTTTTGCCTTTTTTCTCATTTTTTTTACCCCTTTTTGTTGTTGATTGAGGTTTATTTTGTAACTTTGCACCGCTTTTAACAAGGCAAAGACTCGGGGTGTAGCACAGTTGGTTAGCGCGCCACGTTCGGGACGTGGAGGTCGGAAGTTCGAGTCCTCTCACCCCGACTCAAGCAGGGATAGCAGGCAGTAAGACTGAATGTTATCCCTTTTTTCTTAAAATAAGCGGGACAAAATCGGGACAAGACCCATTCCCGAGAATTCCTATATTGTACAACGGTATGGCGTTTCTCTCAAGAAATGTCAAAAAAAATGTGCGCATACAAATCGCGTAAAACAATCCTTGATGCAGTGCCTCGGTACGAGGCTTCAAGCAATGTAGATTTCGTAAAGCAGAGCACCTTGCCAGTGCTCAGAGAGGGCAAAGAATGGTATATCGAGTTCTACGCCTACGACCCCGCCATTTGCCGATTGCGCCGCAAGCGCATCAAGATAAACCGCATCAAGAAAATCAAAGACCGCAGGGCATACGCACGCGACGTTATCAGTCGCATCACCACCCAGCTGGCGCGAGGATGGAACCCGTGGATTGCCAAGGATGTGGGCAATCTGTATGAGTTTGAGTCGGTGTGCAATTCGTATGAGCTGTATATTGACAAGATGTTCAACGGCGGGTATTTTCGCAAGCAAACTTACGCAGGCTACAAATCACGGCTGAACAGTCTGCGCAATTACGCTAAAACAATCGATAAGATTCACTACCTCTATCAGTTTGATCGCCCTTTCATCGTACGGTTCCTTGACTATAATTTTATAGAGAAGGATAACGGAGCACAGACGCGCAACAACTACCTGTCGTGGATTGCCACGTTCTGCGGGTGGTGCGTGGAGAAGAATTATCTCCAGTCGCGTCCTACCGACGGCATCTCCTACATAGACCGCCGTCACATCAGGAAAACGAGAGAGGTAATTCCTCAAGACATAGTGAGAAAAATCGGTCAATGGCTGGAGGTCCATGACAAGCCGTTCCTGCTTGCCTGCTACCTATTATATAACTGCTTCATCCGTCCCGTGGAGATGACACGCCTGAAGGTTGGCTGGATAAATGTAAAGGAGGGTACAATAACAATACCTGACGATGCGAGCAAGAACCATGAAACTATGGTCGTGACGCTTCCTATAAAGGTACTGAGGTATGCCATGGAGATAGGCACATTCTCAGCAGCCAATAGCGACTACATATTTTCCGACAAGCTATGGCCAGGTGTGAACCAGATTGACCCAAAGATTTTTCGAGATCATTGGGCAAAGGTTCGCAAGGCTTTGAACCTTAAAAAGGAGTGGCAGTTTTACTCGCTCAAAGACACTGGAATATCCGAAATGCTCGAGAGCAAAATGGCAAGCATCACAGTGAGAGACCAAGCACGCCACAGTTCGCTTGCTATAACAGAGCTTTATACTCGTCATCTGCAAAAGGCGAACAAGGACGTGCTTGACTGGGAAGGGTCACTCTAAGATTCTCCAAAACTCACCTTTGACCAAACGGCTGCGCCCTGACTCTGTAAAGGTCGCAGTCATCTTTTCACACAAATACCTCTTGCCATTGATATGGAACACGGCACGCACATTGGGCATCTTGTCGGCAAGGAACGAGAAGGTGAATTTCTGCCGAGTGTTTATCTTGTGTGTATTGAAGCGCAGCATTCCGTTGTTGCGGTTGATGCGCAAAGAGTAGTGAGGGCGAAAGATAGTTCCGTCGTGCCGAACAATCACGCTGTCGGTGTAAGGATGAGGATATTTTCCAGTAGCTTCTATGGCTCCATCCCAAAACGCCACAAAAATTTTGGAAAAGTATTCCACAACCTCATCTTTTTTCCCGCTTTCCAAGTCCTGAACAAGATAAGGTTGGATTAGTTCGCCTTCTTCAGCGGTTTGTATCACACCGCCTACTCTTTCCCCATCGGCGTTAGGCTCATCGTATGATGAGAACTTTAGAAAAAGGCAGTTGCCTTTATCTTCGTCAAGTTCATCAATCCATGCTGGTACTATGTCAAGCGAGATTTCTTTGGCATCGTCAGCATCATTAACGATGTGTGCGCCAAACTGGTTTACCGGCTGCAGGCAACAGTGGTACGCATTAATTTTATAGGTATATGTATTGTGATACTCGTTGCCATCTACAATCTCAATTTCCTCCCTAGTTTCGTATTCTGGAACATTCTTATAGGCACGGATGAGGAAGTAGGTATCCACATCCCGGGCATAGAACAGTTTGTTCATGCCCATGTTTCGAGCATAGGAATAGATTTTTTCATACCGTCGTGTAGCCTCAACGAGATCCGTCAGCAAGTCGTAGGACTGCACTTTGCCGTTTTTGATGCAGTCATCCACAAACCAACGGCATGACTCATACTGCCACATTTCATCGTCACGGTCAGCATAGACGATATTCTGTGCTTCACGATACTCACAGTCGTCATCGTCCTGTGAGATTGTGGCAGAGAACTCGTCAACTACCATGTGCAGTTCAACAGGATCCGCAAAGTTGATGACATCTTTTGAAAAAGCGAAAGAGACAAATTTCGCCCTGTGGTCGATGTCAAACTCGCAGTTGAGGAAGTACTCAAGTTTTTCAAAGAACTCTGCCACAGTCCAGTGAGGAAGCGCCCTTGCATATTGCGGGACATCCCATGCGGCAGGCAGCGTGTTGCAAAGCAGCAAGTAGCGATAGTCTGACTGTTCCCACGAGGAGAAATCAAATGAATAGCCCATAGCCTGGCATATCCGTTTTGTGATGGTGATAAGGAACGGCTGCCAAGAGAGAGCATCAGTTTCGGGAGCCCACTGGTATCCCCATTGGTTATAACGGTCTTGTGTACACACAACCTCGTTCTGGATATTACCCGAAGCATCATTTACCCACGGTAAGGCGACAGCGTCACCCACAGCCCATGCAGAAGGTGGTGTAATCTGCCTCGGTAATGTTGTTGGCCAAGAACCGAGGTCGAGGTCATTGATATAGACATTGTCAAAGGTTTCGTTGAAGTTCTGCTCGCTACGTCCCTCGAGGAACTGTGTCTTCACTTCCACCTCGTTGAGCTCAACGATAGCGATAGAGCCCGATTTACAGAAGTTATGGTCACGGATTTCACAGTCAAATACAACCTTCCGTTTATCCACGTCAGTGCGTTGGATGTTGCCGAAGATGGCTAAATTCTGCGCACACCTGCGGAGCGGGAAAGTAATTGACAAGGTAAAGGAATCGCTACCAGTAAAGTAACGATTCTCAACGATGTATTCAAACGAGGTGCCCTCTTTCAAGGCGGCAGGTTTGCCATTTATGATGATTTCCATTATCTTCTTGATTTAGGGGATTTATTCTTCATCAGCTGCTCATATTCGTCCTGAGCCTTTTTGATTCCAGCATCACCTGTGACTGTATTCACAGTAACGAAAGGCTCGTTGAGTCTTTGCTTCAGGTCGTAGATAACAGCGGAGAGTTCTGTTATCACGGCATCAGTTTGCGCGCGTGAAGACCCGATTTGAGGCGACGCTGCAGGTCCCGAAGCAGGTGTTTGCAGGTTTGCAATCGCCATGGGAGCGGAGATAGAGCGAGACACATCAGCCGAGCGGATAGAGCCGATAGTGTTCGTTCGCTGGGCAAAGTCGAGCATGTTGACGACGGCTCGAGCCTGAGGATTGGCAAGCAGTTTCTGCGATGCCACCCATTCGCCTGCATGGACTACGCCCACTTCCTCGTACTTGCCTCCCTTGGGGGTGAAACCACCTTCGGCATACCCTTGCGCATTAGATGCCTCCTGCTGTTTCTTGATGGCAGCGATTTGGATAGCACCTGCTGCAACTGCCATAGCGGCCGCGATTGGTGCCATAATGTGACCCACCAGTGGTATTGCGGCTGCTGAGCCATAAGCGGCTAGAGCATTCTGAGCCGTTTGAGCTACCGCCTGGATCACCTGCATGGCGAACATCTTGCGGTTAGCCTCGTTTTTCGCCTTGGCTATATCTTTTTCCTTATTCTTCTCCAGCTGGGCAACCTTATAGGAATTACCTTCGGCGCGTGAGATTTCTTTGTCATAGCGTTTTTCAATCGCTGCGGTCTGAATTTCAAGTTCCGCCTGGATGAGCGAAGAAAGACCGCTAAAGATGGAACCCATCTGTGAAACTACTAGATCAAACGATTGGGTTACAGCCTTTCCTCCTTCGCTATCCATCCAGTCGGTGAAGCTCTCGGCCATCCTTTCAAGGAGATTAGAGTTTTCACCTTGAATTTCCTGGTTGTATTGTTTAGCAAGGGCGAGTTTCGCATCTTGGAATGCTTTCTCAATGCGCAGCTTCTCTTTAGCATTGTCACCTGCCGCGTCGAGTTCCGCATTGAAAACCGCTGTGAGATTAGCAAGGGCAACATCATAGGCAGCCTTGTTTTCGGCAGCACTATTACCAAAAACATCTTCCCTGATTTTCTTTAATTGTTCTTGGTGTTTCTTTGCTTCATCCTCGGCTTTTTTCTGTTTCTCTTGTTGGTCCTTGAGGACTTTGTCTTGATATGCTGTTACAGCTGCAGCACGTTCTTTTGTCCCAGCGACAGTAATCTCGGTCATACGTTTCAGGTGAGCGAGTTCTAGCTGTTGCATCGTTTCTTGATAAGTGGTAGCGTCTAATTCGCCATCGATGTAGCATTGCTTGTGATAGGCCACCATTTCATCGTAGCCGGCTTTTTCTTCGGCAATGGTTGCGGCGTTAGCGTGCTCGGTCTGTTTTTTCTTTGCCTCGGCAGCGTCAGCCATAATCGAGAGGCGCTCTAATTCGGACAGGTCTGTACGTTCAAGTTGTTTTTTATAGAAGTCAACAGCTATTTCATCAATGCGCTGGGTATAAGCCTCGTAATCCTTCTCGCCAGTAGCATAGGCGATACGATTGAGTGCTTCTTCCTTCTGTCTCCATTCTTTTTCTGCTTTGAACTTATCTTCTGATTTTGAGTTTTTTGAAGACTTTGAAGATGTTGATGATGTTGTGTGATGATTATTGTTGTCGCTGTTACCGTTGTTACCATCTTCTTGTGGAGTTTCACTCCCTTGGTCGAGAAGATTCACACCTACTTTCTTCTCTAGAGCATGTACTTCAGTTCTTTTTTCTCTGGTTTTTTTTTCGGCATCCTCGAATTCTTTCTTTGCATTATCTTCAGATTCCATACCAAGAGTACGCATTAATTTTGCTATAAACCCATTGCGGTTATAACCCTGCAATGTGTTGGTACTACGAATATCATTATAGTTCTTATGCTTTTCATTTTCAACATCCTCAAGCTCGCTCAACTCGACATACGCTTTTTCAAGTTTCTCTCGATTTGCTTTTAAGAGAATTGATTCTTTGAGTTTGGCAAGATAATCGTCAAGAGCATCAGTATTATTGTTTATAAGTTCACCTTCTTTTGTAAGGTCGGCATGGTAACCAGGGACAATTTCTTTAAGAGTATCGAGAGCAGTCTTGCGTTCATCAAGTTCTCGGGTGTTATCGTTGATTATTTCAGTAAGTTTCTTAATCTTTTTCTGCGCAACGTCATAGTCTTTCATTAGCTCGCGCTGTTGTTTTCGCTCCTCTTCAATGCGAGCCTGCGCTTCCTTTTCTGCCTCCATATATTCGTAAATTGCAGTGACAACGGCTCCAACAAGAGCAGCAACTATTGCCAATGGATTCTTCATTAACGCCGCATTAAACTGCTTAACATACACAGTGGCCTCTTTTAATTAAAGAAACCCGTTTTTCAGACCCTATACATCAAGGAACGTGGTTAGTTCCTCTATGTATTTGAGCTTTGTGATATCCTCCCATTGGCCATCCTTCTCTGTTCGCACCTTCTTGTATTTTGAGAGCATTCTGAATAT
>NZ_JAZLLZ010000038.1:0-11143 GCF_045598405.1 Sodaliphilus sp. | reverse complement strand
GCCGACACGCAGAACGCAGTTCTGCACATAACCCTGTCCTAACTGAGCGCAAGCGAAGGCAGGGCAGGGTAAACGCGATACACTATACTGCGGTTGAAGACCGCAACCTTGCACGTTTCGAGGTAGCGGTCTTCAACCGCGATTTTGTTACACTTCACACCCCCCACCGGCAGCCCGCAGGTCTGCGACCAACGGTTAACCAAAGTTACGACCTCCCTGAGGTCTAAAAAAACCACAATATATATATTCAATGAAAAAATCAGTGAGTTCAGTGAGATCCGCGCGGGGAGTTCCATTGCTGAATAGTTACTTTTGCCACAGGGAAATATTAATATTACATAATAATAAACGGCTACCGGCTTGGCTATGGAGATTTTTTTGTAAATTTGTACTCTAATTATCATACTAATTTTTAAAACATGAAACTCAGTAAAACTATTTTAGCAGCAGTTATCAGCGTGAGCTCGCTTTGTGCTTGCGCCGAAGTCCTTCCCACACCCCAAACCACAGGAGGTATGCCCCTCATGGATGCAATGAGCAAGCGCATGAGCAGCCGCGACATCGACCCCGATCAACCAGTCACCAAGCAAGACCTCAGCAACATGCTGTGGGCGGCGTGGGGCATCACACACGACGGCAAGCACACCGTGGGCACTGCGATGAACCGCCAGGAACTCACCGTGTATGTCATCACTCCCACCGAGATAAGCCGCTACAATCCCGAGGACGGCACGCTCACCGTTGTTGTCAAGGGCGACTTCCGCGAAGTTGCCGGACAGCAGGAGTTTGCCAAGCAAGCACCCATCAACCTGGCCTTTGTCGTTGATACCGACAAGCAGAAGAGCACCGAGTACCAAGGCTACACCGTGGGAGCTGCGTCGCAAAACGTGTATCTCTACTGCGCTGCCAGTGGGCTCAAGACAGTTGTGCGCGGCATGTTTGACCACGACAAGTTGCCGCAAGTGATGCAACTGCCCAGCAACAAGCGTGTGGTTCTAGTGCAATCAGTGGGACATTAAGATGACTTTCAGCGGATTAAGATATCTTGTATTTTCAGCTATAGCCACCAGTTGTGTGCTAGCAGCATTCACTGCATGCTCCAGCGACAAGATGAAGGCCGACGAGTGTGAGGTCGATGAGTCTTACATGCACCTGCTTGCCGAGGAAGAGGAGACACCTGTGGAAAGTGGCCCCTTCGACGGTGTGGTGCACAGCATAGAGTCGCACCTGCCACCCACGTCCTACTCCGAGTTTTTCCGCGACACTAACGACTTGCAGCTCACTGCTGCACGTGCCCTGGGCATAGCACCCATGCACAGTCTTGACGGCATCTACGAGACCAGCCACAACATTGTCAAGGTGAAAACCTGCGACGACTTTGTGGTGGATGACCTCACCTACTCCATGCCTTACCTCGTGCCACGTGCCGCAGCACTGCTGCACGACATAGGTCATGCCTTTCGCGATACCATCAAGGCCCGCGGCGGCAAGGAGTATCGCATGATAGTTACCAGCCTCATGCGCACTCACAACAGCGTGAAGCGGCTCAAGCGACGCAACCGCGCTGCGACCGACAGCTCCTGCCACCTCTATGGCACAACTTTCGACATCAGCTTTGCACGTTTCGACTGCCGCGACTCCAGCTTTGTGATTTCAGAGCAGGACCTCAAAGCCATTCTAGCAGAGGTGATCCAAGACAAGCGCGAGCACAACTACTGCTACGTCATCTACGAGCGCAAGCGCGGATGCTTCCACGTGACAACAAGATAATCTTCTTGACGATGACGATGCGCTTCGCTACGATGACGATGACTTTTTTCTTGACGATAATAACGATAATAACGATAATAACGATATTAACGAAAATAACGATAATAACAAAATGACTGAACAAAACGCTATCACCAATTACCTGAAGTATGCAGGCATCAAGGAACTCAACATCAAGGCAGCCCTCGTTGACTGCGACGGAGTGCTCTTCGACTCGATGAAAAACCATTCACGCGCATGGGTGAAACTCATGACCAAGAACGGCATCAAGTGCACACGCGATGAGTTTTACGCTATGGAAGGCATGGTGGGCACCGAGGTCATCAAGACCAAGTTCAAGACCGGTGCAGGCAAGATAATCACCGACGACGAGGCACTGGCTCTCTACGGCGTGAAGGGACGCTACTTCCGCGAGCTGGGCGAAGTTCCCGTGATCGAAGGCACCATCGACGTGCTCAACGCCCTCAAGGAGAGAGGCATCAACAGCGTGCTTGTCACCGGTTCGCAGCAGGCATCGCTGATTGAACGCATCGACAAGGATTACCCCGGCATCTTTGAGGACCGCAAGGTCACAGGACACGACGTGCGACGCGGCAAGCCCAATCCCGAACCCTATCTCAAAGGCATCGGCAAGGCTGGCGTCAAGGCAAGCGAGTGCATCGTCATCGAGAATGCACCGCTAGGAGTACAGGCCGGACATGCCGCAGGATGCTTCACCGTGGCTGTCACAACTGGCCCCATCAGCGAAAAAGAACTCTACAAGGCTGGAGCCGACATGGTATATCCCAACATGGCAGCCCTGCTCGCCGCACTCCCCGCATTACTTGAAGCAAAGGATTAATCGAAAAGTCGATTATACTCTCGCCAAAATCACAATAGATATGCAACAACTCATATTCACCAATGATGTGGCAGCGGCACTCTCGACCGTAGCACGCGGCAAGCACTACAACCGCATCTTCGTCCTCGTCGATGAGAACACCAGCCGCGAGGTATTGCCGCACGTGCAGTGCGACACCATAGCCTGGGCACACGTGATCACCATCCCCGCCGGCGACACCCACAAGAACCTTGACACGCTCACCCAAGTGTGGACCGAGCTCGACAACAACGGCGGCACACGCCACTCGCTGCTCATCAACCTGGGCGGCGGCGTGGTCACCGACCTGGGCGGCATGGCAGCAGCCACATTCAAGCGCGGCATCGACTTTGTGAACTGTCCCACCACGCTACTCAGTGCTGTTGATGCCGCTGTGGGTGGCAAGACTGGCATTAACTTCAACGGACTGAAAAACGAGCTGGGCGTGTTCTGCGAGGCCTGTGCAGTGATTATCTCCACCTGCTTCCTTGCCACACTACCTCACACCGAACTTAAAAGCGGCTATGCCGAGATGATCAAGCATGGTATGCTCGATAGTGAAGAAGAATTTGCACGCCTGCTGGATTACGACATCCAGCAAGCAAGCCTCGACCAGCTCTTGTCGCTGCTTGAGACCTCGGTCAAGGTGAAACAGCGCATCGTGGAGCAAGATCCGCACGAGAAGGGATTGCGGCGCGCGCTCAACCTGGGTCACACCGTGGGCCACGCCTTCGAGAGCATGGCGATGCACCGCGGCAAACCCATCCCGCACGGCTATGCGGTGGCATGGGGCCTGGTGGCCGAGACCGTGCTCTCGCACATGAAGATGAAAATGGCCAGTGCATCGCTGCAACGCCTTGCGCAATTTGTGCGCGACAACTACGGCGCGTTCTATATCACCTGCGATGACTACCCCGAGTTGCTCAACTACATGCACCACGACAAGAAAAGCGTGCACGGCGAGATCAACTGCAGCCTGCTGCGCTCATGCGGCGACATCGAGACCGGCGTCACCGTCACCGACGACGACATGAAAGCTGCCCTCGACATCTACCGTGACCTCATGGGAATATAAGCTGCCATCATCACAATACCGCCCAAATGACAAAAAAAACACTAATAATGCACGATTATTCAAAAAAATTGACTACTTTTGCAGTCAATTATGAAAAATATTAAGAGATACATATTGATTATTGCTACTGCTGCCACAATCGCAATATCGCTCTCATCGTGCTGGAACAAAGATTACTACATGTATAGCGACGATGAGTGGAGCAATAGCGACTTTATTGATGACCGCTCTATACTCAACGGAGAGTTTGACCTTGATGACATGGATCGATAACCATGTTTCTCATAAAAAACCAATCATATAAGCGTCATGGCTATGGAGCCTTGACGCTTATTTCCCTTTACCCACAACTCCACTTTGTGTTCAAAATAAAAATTTTAATGGTAAAAATGTGAAATTATTGTTGTGTATTTCATGAATTATCATTAATTTTGTGCATTGATATATTATAATGTATATAATTATATGTTGAGATATTTAAGTATAATATTTTGTGCCGCCACTTCTTTTTCAATTGCAGCACAGGGTGTAGTAACTCTAGACTCGTGCCGAGCCATGGCGCTTGGCAATAACAAGGAAATAAAAACCGCCGAACTTAAGATAAAGCAAGCTGGCTATCAGCGCAAAGAAGCCGCTGCTGCCTATCTCCCCTCGGTGGACTTCGAGGGTGCTTACACCTATAACCAAAAGAACCTTTCACTTGTTGACAAGGACCAGTTGCTCCCCGTCAAGACATTCAACCCGCTCACCCAGAACTATGAGTACGAGCTGCTAGTGAACCCCTCTACTGGCCAACCCGTCATCGTCAATGGCACACCCGTGCCACTACAAATGGCGCTCCTCCCCAAGGATGCGCTCACCTTCAACACGCACAATGTCTTTGCTGGAGCCATCACGGTGACACAACCCATCTACATGGGCGGCAAAATCAAGGCAATGAACGAAATCACTCATTTTGCCCAGGATCTTGCCATATCAATGCACGACAGCAAGGTCGAGGACGTGATTTACAATGTCGATGCAGCCTACTGGCAGGTAGTCTCGCTCAAGGCAAAGCAACGTCTTGCCGAGGGGTATGTATCGCTGGTCGAATCACTCGACAACGACGTGAAGGCACTCGTGGAGCAAGGAGTAGCTACACGCACTACCCTACTCTCGGTAGATGTGAAGCTCAATGAGGCTCAGATAGCCCTAACCAAGGTTAACGACGGCCTCGTCCTCTCACGCATGTTGCTAGCACAAGTGTGCGGAATGCCCATCAACGACCAGTTTACACTCGCCGACGAAGACAAGGAGACTCTTGCCGAAACCACACTGCGACCTGCCACATTCAACATGGACAACGTCTATGCCAAGCGTCATGACATCCACTCGCTAGAACTTGCCGTGAAGATATTTGACCAGAAAGCCAAGGTTGCACGCAGCGAGATGCTACCCACCATTGCTGCTGTGGGAGCATATCATGCCATGAACCCAAACACCTACAATGGCTTTGCCAACAAGTTCGGGTTTGCATTCTCAGTGGGCGCAATGGTTAAGATCCCCATCTGGCACTGGGGAGGTCTCTCCAATAAGTATAAAGCAGCTGTCACCGAGGCTCGCATGAAGCAAGTAGAGCTCGATGACGTGCGCGAGAAAGTACAACTGCAGGTAAACCAAGCTTCGTTCAAGTACCAAGAGGCCTACAAGACCTACGACATGACCTGCAAGAACCTGCGCGTGGCAGAGGAAAACCTGCGCATGGCACAGGTAGCATTCAAGGAAGGAGTATCTACAAGCGACGAAGTGCTCAAGGCCCAAACCGCATGGCTGGCTGCCAACAGCGAGAAAATCGACGCTGAGATTAACGTGCGCCTGTGCGACGTATATCTCTCTAAAGTCATGGGAGAACTCAAAATATATTAATCCCTTGTAAAATATAAAACAACACAATATGGAAAACGTAAACAACAATGCTCAGGCTGTGAGCAAAAAAAACAAAG
Source organism: Sodaliphilus sp. (assembly GCF_045598405.1). Lineage (NCBI taxonomy): Bacteria > Pseudomonadati > Bacteroidota > Bacteroidia > Bacteroidales > Muribaculaceae > Sodaliphilus > Sodaliphilus sp. Next base: position 5,457 of record NZ_JAZLLZ010000038.1, on the reverse strand, counting down.
CGTTGCTGGCAGCACTTGCGGTGTTTGTAGTGATTTTGGCAGCAATTGCAATCTTGGGAATGGTACTTATCACTCCTCCTAACGAAATAACACAAGGTCAGGCCGACTGCGACGTGGTGCGCGTGTCGGGCAAGCTTCCCGGACGCATAGTCAAGTTCTATGTCACCGAGGGTCAATTCGTCCACAAGGGCGATACCCTGGCAAGTATCTACTCTTCGACTGTTGATGCTAAACTATTCCAGGCCAAGTCTATGCAAGACGCAGCCACTGCTACCAGCCAGAAAGCCGAGGCAGGAACACGCAGCGAGCTCAAGGCAGGAGCCTACAACATGTGGCAACAAGCCATCGCTGCCGAGACCATCACCCAGAAGACCTACCAGCGCATGCAAAACCTCTATGAGCAAGGCGTCATCAGCGAGCAAAAGCGCGACGAGGCACGTGCAGCCTACGAGAGCGCTTCGGCAGCTGTCAAAGCGGCTAAGTCACAATATGATATGGCACAAAACGGTGCACAAACCGAGGACAAGCAAGCTGCTCGCAGCATGGCCAACGCTGCCAAGGGTAGCGTGATGGAGGTGCAATCGATGCTTGAAGATCAGTTCCTCATCGCTCCCTGCGATGGCGAAGTGAGCGAAATTTATCCCCACGAGGGAGAACTCGTCTCGCTGGGCGCACCTGTGATGTCGGTGTCTAAACTCGACGACATGTGGGCATCGTTCAACGTGCGTGAGGAGAAACTCAGCAACCTGCCCGTGGGCAAGGAAATCACAGTGACCATCCCCGCCCTCGACAACAAGGAAGTAAAGATGAAGGTTTACTATGTGCACGACCGTGGCAGCTACGCAGCATGGAGTGCTACCAAGGCCTACGGACAGTTTGACAGCAAGACCTTCGAAGTAAGAGTGCGTCCCACAGCTCACATCGAGAACTTCCGTCCAGGTATGTCAGTAATTCTTGGTGAATGAGTCTCAAGGCAATCATATTAAATTCCTTCAAGCGCAGCCTGGTGCAACTGGTTGAACGCAAGGCATTACTACTCATGATTGTGGTAATACCTATAGTGTGCTGTGGCTTCTTGATTGACCTCATGAGCCAGGGTGCTGTGGAGCATGTACCCATCGCTGTGGTTAATCTTGACAACTCGTCAATGTCGCGCAACTTGGAACGCAACCTCAGTGCTATGCAGGGTGTTGACATCAAGATGCACTGTGCATCGCATGGCGAGGCAATGATGGCATTGCAACGTGGCGAAGTGCTGGGATTTATTTTTATCCCTGAGAAACTTGAGGAAAAGACATTGGGCGGCAAGGAACCAGTGGTTAGTTTCTATGTAAACTATGCCTACTTTACCCCGTCATCGTCTCAATACAAGGGCTTTAAGACCGTGAGTCTGCTGGCTAATGGTGCAATCGTCAAGACAGTGCTTGACGCAACTGGACTCTTGAGTCCCAATGATGTAGCTGCCACCTTGCAACCCATCCTCACACATGTGCATGGCATTAACAACCCCTGGACCAACTATAGTTACTACTTGAACATGTCGTTCTTGCCCTGCTTGCTAGCACTCATAGTAATGCTCACCACAGTCACCACCGTGTGCAATGAGTTCAAGTACAACACATGTGGCGAGTGGCTCAACACCGCAGGCGGGTCAATTATGGTTGCCATTGCCAGTAAATTAATCCCTCACAGTGTGATATTTACCACAATGGGATGGGTCATGCAGCTGATTATGTTTAAGATTAATTACCTGCCACTTCACTGCAACCCGTGGCACATGATACTTGCCATGCCACTATTAGTGCTGGCTTGCCAGTCATTTGCCCTGCTCATGATTTGTGTGACTCCTAATTATCGCAAGAGTGCCACCCTGTGTACTCTGTTTGGTATGATGTCGTTCTCGTTTTGTGGTTTCTCATTACCATCCGAGGCAATGTACCCATGGATTAATGCAGTTGGTTATATTGTTCCCATCAAGCACTATTTCCTCATTAGTATCGATCAAGCTCTCAACGGCATCGACCTGTACTATTCACGCATGCACTATGCGATTCTCATTGGCTATGTGCTGCTGCCACTTCCATTGATGTGGCGCATCAAGCATGAATGTCAAAACCCCGTTTATGTTCCATAAATGAAACAAGTTATTAATAACATATTAAAATCGCCCCTACATGTTCTTGAAGCATGTGTGCACGAGTTGAAACTTACCTTCAGCGACGTGGGTGTTATCATCTTCTTCTTGGTAGTGAGTATGGCCTACCCCTTGCTCTATTCACTTGTCTATAACACCGAGATTCCACGCGACCTCAAGGTGATTGTAGTAGATGACGACCGCAGCCGCGAGAGTCGCGAGTTTGTGCGCGCTCTTGATGCCACACCCGAGGTGTGGGTCGTTGCCTATGCAGCCAACATGCAGGAGGCCCGCAGTGCAATGGCAAGCCATGACTGCTATGGCATCATTAATTTCCCACGCGACTACGCCCTGAATTTGGGTAGAGGAGAGCAAGCGCACGTTAATGTCTATTGTGATATGAGCGTGATGATGCGCTATCGCCAAATTCTCATGGCTACCACAGCCGTGCAACAAGCTCGCAGTGGAAAAATACAGGCTGCCAAAGCGTCGGTTGTCCCCATCGGCCTTGGCGGAGGAACAATCGTGAGCGCTCAAGTGCCATTAGGCAACACCGCTATGGGACTAGGCTCATCAGTCTTGATGTGTATTCTTGCACTGGTTTTGCAACAGAGCATGATGCTGGGTGTGGGAGTTCTGCATGGTGGTGTGCGCGACCGTCGTCGCATGAATGGCGGTATTGACCCACTTGAGCACAAAGTGCCAGCTGTCGTGTCGGTTCTGGGTCGTGCCATTGCTCACACACTTGTATATGTAGTTCCCACACTATATGCACTGCTGCTGGTGCCCAAGATTTTTGATTTCCCACAAAACGGACATGCCATTGAAATCATGATATTCTCATTGCCTTATATCCTGGCTTGCTCATTCTTCTCGCAAACTTTTAAGGTTATTGTCAAGGGACGTGAGGCAACATTTATTACACTGGCATTCACTTCTATCTTGTTTGTGTTCCTCAGCGGTATCTCATGGCCTCGTCAATCAATGGGAACCTTCTGGATTGCGATGGGTAACCTCATTCCCTCAACCTGGGGGGCAACAGGATACATTGCAATGCAAAGTAATGGCGCATCGCTTGCTGCTCAGTCTCAGTCTTACTTGATGCTGTGGCTACTGTGCGGTCTCTACTTCGTCACAGCATCGCTAGTGGAGAAATTCATTGCTCGTCGCCAGAACACCAAGAACACCAAGAATTGAACGAAGCGTTTTTTTCTTCTCGCGCCTTTTGTTTCTCGGTAAAAACCACTACCTTTGCACAAAAACAATAGCTATGAAGAAAAATATCACCACACTCCTACTCGCTGCATGTGCAGCTGTAGCCACAGCGCAAGGCATCTCGCCCGCAATGCTCACCAGCATTGAGAAGCAACACCAAGCACAACCCACCAGCAAAGCGCTGTTCAATGCCGTTGCCACTAACTCCATCGACGACCTGGCTCGAAATTATGCTGCCAAGAACTCGATGAACAAGACATTCTCGGTCGAGACACCCAAGCAAAACATCCACAACCAGAAACAATCAGGACGTTGCTGGATGTTCAGCGGCTTCAACGTGCTGCGAGCGGCCTTTGCCAAGGCTCACAACGACACCTTGTGCGTGGAATACTCCCACGTATATACATTCTTCTACGACCAGCTCGAGAAGTCTAACCTCATGCTACAGAGCGTCATCGACAACGCAGCACTACCCATCACCGACAAGAAGGTGCAATACCTCTTCCAGAATCCCGTGAACGACGGCGGCACATTCTGCGGTGTTGCCGACCTTGCCGACAAGTATGGACTCGTGCCCATGACCGTGATGCCCGAGACCTACTCGGCCGAGAACACTACCCGCATGACTCGCCTCATCAAGAGCAAACTGCGTGAATATGGCCTTGAACTGCGCAAGATGGTTGCCGAGAAGAAAAGCAAGCAAGCCATCGAGGCCCGCAAGACCGAGATGCTGGGCACAATCTACAACATGCTATGCCTCACGCTGGGCGAGCCCGTGAAGTCGTTCTCCTACACATTCACCGACAAGGACGGCAATCCCAAGGACGAGCCACGCACCTTCACACCGCAGGAGTTCTACCGCGAGACCGTGGGCGGCCCCATAAATGGCAGCTTCATCATGGTGATGAACGACCCGCGCCACCCTTATCACAAGACCTACGAGGTGGATCTAGATCGTCACACCTACGACGGACACAACTGGAAATACCTCAACCTACCCATGGAGGAAATTGCGGCTATGGCTATCGCATCGCTCAAGGACGGACGCAAACTCTACTCTAGTTACGACGCCGGCAAGATGATGGACCGCAAGACTGGCATTGCCGATACTGAGCTATATGACTATGCCTCGCTCATGGGCACCGACTTCACCATGAACAAGGCCGAGCGCATCATGACATTCGACAGCGGTTCTACTCACGCCATGACACTCACCGCAGTGGACCTCGACGCACAAGGCAACCCCATCAAGTGGAAAGTGGAGAACTCATGGAGCGCCGAGAGCTGCGACAAGGGATACGTACTCATGACCGACAAGTGGTTCAACGAATACATGTTCCGCCTAGTCGTCGACAAGCAATACGTCCCCACCTCGCTCCTCAAAGAGTATGACCAAAAACCAACAATGCTCACCACCGACGACCCCCTGTTCCTCCCCGACGAGTAAGGGGAATCAACATTTGCAAACTTTCATAAAAATCATCCCATATTTTTTAAGATGATTATCAGAAAAAAATGTAACTTTGCATAATTCACATAACCCAAACAGATATTAGCAATGTCAGAGGAATTATTAAGATCATATCGTCTCACATCTATGGAGGAACCTACAGACGAGATGCTTCACGCAATCATGGAGAAAGTCGCTGCTGCTGCTCGTGAATCATCAGCACGAGCCCAGGAAGCGAAGCGCCGCATGTTAGCAGAAACGGTTTCAAACATCAAACAAAAACGAGCTACAAGCCGATGAATACCAATCGACGTCCCACCTTGTGTGTTGTCGCAGGGCCCAATGGATCGGGCAAGACTACTACAACACAGCAACTTCTAGCTAATGAATGGGCTGAAGATAGCCTTTACATTAACCCTGATAATATAGCTCAAGAGACCTTTGGTGATTGGAATTCTCCCGAAGCAGTACATAAAGCAGCAGTTTTAGCTACCGAGAAAAGATACGAATGCTTAAGTAACTCAACTTTAGCATATGGAACAATCTGAATTTCACCTATTTGCTCCGATTAGCGTCCTACTGGACGCATCTGCTTGTTGATACTATACCCCCACCGCCACTTCGTTCGGCGGTGGGGGTTATTCAGGTATTGTCCTGC
>NZ_JAZLLZ010000037.1:0-179562 GCF_045598405.1 Sodaliphilus sp. | reverse complement strand
TCGATGTCGTGTTGGTGGTTCGTTTGGTTTTATTTGCAGCACTAAATTAAGTGAAATCACCGACATGACAAAATCCTGGGCAACTTTTTGTTGCTCAGGATATTATAAAAATTGTTAACAAAAGTGCTGCGGAATTAAGGTATTTCGTGAAATGTTGACTATTTGAATTAAATTTTATAATTTTGTGAAAACATCAAAAAGTATTTTCACAATGAATCTATCTAAAATCGGTTTATTTACAATAACTGCAATAGTTTGTAATATAGTTGCGGTTGCAGGTCAGGTTGACTATGTCAACACACTGGTGGGCAGCGCTTCGAGTCATGCGTTGTCGAGCGGCAACACTTATCCTGCCGTGGCTGTGCCGTGGGGAATGAACTTCTGGACTCCGATGACAGGCGAAATGGGTAATGGTTGGACCTATACTTACCAGTCAAACCAACTGCGGGGATTCAAGCAAACTCACCAGCCTAGCCCGTGGATAAATGATTATGGCCAATTTGCCATTATGCCCACTAGCGGCAAGCCTGTGTTTGATCAAAACGCTCGTTCTAGCTGGTTCTCGCACATGGCCGAAGATGCTCATCCGCATTATTATAAGGTTTATCTGGCTAGTCACAATATCACTGCCGAGATTACTCCCACATCGCGTGCTGCGGTGTTGAGGTTTACTTTTGGAAACGCAGGCATGAACAATATTGTCGTGGATGCGTTTGATGGCGGATCGCATGTGACCGTAGATGCTGCTAAACGCCGCATAACAGGTTACACGACAAAGAATAGCGGGGGAGTGCCGCGCAACTTCAAGAACTATTTTGTCATTGACGTCGATTGCGATATTGCTGATGCTTGGATAGTCGAAAACGGTTATAACGACACATTGCATGCCGGTGCTTCGGCAACTGGTTCGCATGCCGGTGCGGTTGTTTCGTTCATCTGCAATCAAGGGACGGTTGTTACCGCCCGTGTCGCCTCGTCTTTCATTAGCGAGGAACAAGCCTTGCTCAACCTTAACGAACTAGGCAATGATGATTTTGATAAAGTAAAGGAACGGGCTGAAAATGAGTGGAATGAGAAATTGGATAGAGTCGTTATTGAGGATGACAACGTGGACGCCAAGCGCACTTTCTATTCATGCCTCTACCGGTCGTTGCTGTTTCCTCGCAGCCTTTATGAAATCAACGCTGAAGGCAAAATCATCCATTATAGTCCGTATAACGGAAAAGTGCTTGATGGCTATATGTTTACCGATACAGGTTTCTGGGATACATTCCGCAGTTTGTTCCCGTTGCTTAACTTGCTATTTCCCAGCATGAACGAGAAGATTCAGCAAGGCCTTGCCAATGCTTACCGTGAGAGCGGTTTCTTGCCCGAGTGGGCGAGTCCTGGGCATCGCGACTGCATGGTGGGCAACAACTCGGCTTCGGTCGTGGCCGATGCTATTGTGCAGGGTGTCACTGTGCATGACAAGGAAATCTTGTGGGAGGCCGTTACACGTGGCGCTAATGCCAACCATCCTAGGGTGAGTTCTACTGGCCGATTAGGCTGGGAATACTATAACTCACTGGGTTACGTTCCTTGTGACGTGGGCATTAATGAGAGCGCGGCACGCACGCTTGAATATGCCTATGATGACTGGTGCATTTACCAGATGGGTAAGGCATTGGGTAGGCCTGAAAGTGAAATTGCAGTGTATAAGAATCGCTCGCAGAACTATCGCAATCTCTTTGACCCAGAGACCAAACTCATGCGTGGCAAGAAGAAAAATGGCGGTTTTGCCGATAATTTCAACCCTTACAAATGGGGTGGGGACTTCACCGAGGGTAATAGCTGGCACTACACATGGAGCGTGTTCCACGATCCGGAAGGCTTGATAAACCTTATGGGTGGGAACAGTCAATTTGCAGCGATGCTCGACAGCGTGATGACCATGCCGCCGCTATACGACGACAGTTACTATGGCTTCACCATCCACGAAATAAGAGAGATGCAAATATCTGGATTTGGACAATACGCCCACGGCAACCAGCCCATCCAGCACATGCTTTATTTGTATAACTTTTGCGGTCAACCCTGGAAGACCCAGTACTGGGTGCGTGAGGTGATGAACCGTCTCTACAAGGCTACGCCCGACGGCTATTGTGGTGACGAGGACAACGGCCAGACATCGGCCTGGTATGTGTTCTCGGCGCTCGGTTTCTATCCCGTTTGCCCGGGATCGGGACAATATGTGTTAGGTGCTCCCTATTTTAATAAGGTGAAAATCCGTCTTGAAAATGGCAAGAAGCTGACTATCAATGCTCGGGATGTGAGCGACTCTGATCGCTTTGTTCAGCAATACCTGGTCAACGGTAAGGTGCATAATTTCAATACCATTGACATTGCAACCCTCAAAAACGGTGCCACCATAGATGCGACGATGGGCAATGCCCCCGCATCATTACATAAAGGAACCAGCACAGTGCCCACCAAAAAGAAAAGAACCTACCTCTTTGGGAAATAAAAGACGCACCCGACGGAAATCCGTCGGGCACAGTGGCTGCTTTCTCTTATTGACTGCTGGCAGCGATAGGTGGGCTGGGTGGTATCATTAGTGCTTATCGCTCATGAAGAACTCTAACTTGCCGCCTGCCATGATGTCGCGGTGGTCGATATAGGGTTTCTTGTGGGGCTTGCCGTTGAGGCGTATCGACTTGATGTAGATGTTCTTTGAGCTGTTGTTATGGGCTACAATCTCAAATGTGCCTCCGGGAACTTTTATGCTTGCCTTGTCGATTGCTGGTGAGCCGAAATAGTAGCGGCCGCCAGCGGGCTCTACCTGATAGAACCCAAGGGAAGAAAGTATGTACCAGGCCGACATTTGCCCCACGTCCTCATTACCGCACAGACCATCTTCTCCGTCGTTATACATCGTTGTGAGCACTTGACGCACTCGTTGTGCTGTCTTCCACGGTTGGCCAAGCATGGTATATATGTAGATAATGTGGTGGCTGGGTTCGTTGCCGTGGACATACTGTCCGATGAACCCCGTCATGTCGGGCGCTGCTTCCTTGCCTATGTCGCCTGTCACCACAAATAGCGAGTCTAGTTTGTTGAGCATCTTCTTCTTGCTACCAAAGCATTCTACGAGACCATTAATATCATGTGGGACGAGCCAAGTGTATTGCCAAGCGTTTCCCTCGCAATATTCGTCGGCCTGGTGTCGCTGTATAAACGGATCAAAAGGTTCCTTGAATTGTCCTTTGCTATCCACGGCACGCATGAAGCATGTCTGCTTGTCAAAGAGGCGTTTGTACTGCTTGCTTCGGCGCATGTATTCGTTATATTCAGCCGTCTTGCCCAGTTTCTTTGCGGCCTGGGCCACTGCCCAGTCGGCAAGGCAGTATTCCAGTTCGAAGGCAACGCTCTCGGCTTTCATCGAGTCGCAGGGAATGTAGCCTAATGTGCGGTGCCACTTCTGCCCGCGCTCGTCAAGGTTGGTGCTGTGAAGCATTGCTTCCATCGCATCGTCATAGTTGAAACCTGTAAATCCTTTGGTAATAGCATCGGCCACAACGGGGACTCCTGGATAGCCCACCATGCAGTTGGTCTCGCGCGCCATCAGATGCCAGATGGGGAGTTTGCCATTCTCCTTGCGTATATTAATCATCGTGTTGATGATATCGCTCATCATTTCGGGATGGATAATCGTCATCAACGGATGTGCTGCGCGATAGGTGTCCCACAAACTGAATGTGGTGTAGTTGGTGAAACCGGGGTCAGTGTGGTTCACGTGGTCGCTGCCGTGGTAACTACCGTTCACGTCACACATCACCGATGGTGCAATCATCGTGTGATACATCGCTGTGTAGAAACAACGCATAACGCTCGGGTCGTGGGTTTTGATACTTACTTTGCCCAGTTGCTTGTTCCATGCGTCACGTGCCTGGCTGCGCACGCACTCAAAGTTCCAACCGTCTTGTTCGGTATCGAGGTTTAATGCTGCTCCTTCTATTGAAGTTGCAGAGGTTCCCACCTTGACAAGGATTTCGCTGTCATGCGTCGTGTCAAAGTCAAACCTGCCATATACTGCTTTGGCTTCGAGCGTGGTGTTGCTTTGCTCTGTGCCATTAGTAATCAGATGTGCCGCAGTGAAAGGGCGTGAGAACACAGCTTTGAAATAAACAGGGTGGTTCCAAGACCATCCGCTGCTGCGGCGGTAGCCCACAATGGTTGAGTCGTTGATAACGGTGATGCTGCTAGATGTCACTTCGTCCCAACCTCCGCCGTTTTCAAGGTCAAATACGATGGCCGATTCGGCAGAGTGGGGGAATGTGTAACGGTGCAACCCCGTGCGCATGGTTGCAGTCAGCTCGGCATCAATGCCATATCTTGTGAGACGGGCTTTGTAGTAGCCGGCCTGTGCCACCTCGTGCTTCCTGTCTTGATAGGACCACAAGCCGCTCTTGCAGTCGCTTGTGTTGCCTCGGGCATATTTCACTTCGCCCACAACGGGCATTACTGTAATGTCGTGCAGGTCTCCTATGCCGGTCCCATTGAGTTGCGTGTGCGAGAAACCTATCACTGTGGAATCGCACCTGTTATAACCTGAACACCAGGGCCATTCCTGCGGGACGCTCGTTGGCCCCAACTGCACGAACCCAAACGGGACATTCGCCCCAACAAACACATGTCCAGTACCTGCCGACCCGATGAGAGGGTCAACGTATAGCGTATAATCAGTAGCAGCTATTGCTACAACAACCGTCGCAAAATTCACAATAACTGAAAATAATCTCCTATTCATGTCACAAAGATACTGATTTTTCTCATATTGAACAAAAAAAACAGGAGTCTTGTGTTGTCACAAGACTCCTGTGGAGTAGCGGGACTGAGAATTGAACTCAGGACCTCCGGGTTATGAATCCGACGCTCTAACCATCTGAGCTATCCCGCCATTTCCTTTTTGCGAGTGCAAAGGTAGTACATTATTTTGACATATACAAATTATTGCTGTCTTTTTTGCTTGAAAACGAAAAAATCATGCAAAAAACATATTATTTGCCGTAAACAAAACGAGAGTCTCACTCATGGCAGACTCTCGTTTTGATGTATGCTGTCTCTTTTGTTTACTTAAACAGGTAGTGAGAACTGATAGACTGATTGTTCAGGATGCGGTTAATAGTGTCGCCAAACAGCGGTGCCACATTGAGAATTGTAGCCTTGGGGCATGTTGACGCGTCAAATGGACGTGAGTCGGTGAGTACGAGTTCGTCAATGGCACTGTCCATGATTTTCTGCGCTGCGCTGACTCCTTCTTTGCTCACACTCATCACTGCATGCGATGCAAACACTCTCACGCTCTTGGCTCCATTTTCCTTCATGAGGTTTGCGGCCTTGCAAATAGTGCCTCCTGTGTCAATCATGTCGTCAATGAGGATGACGTTTTTGCCCTTCACATCACCAATTACCTTCATCTCGGCAACCTCGTTGGGATTTTCTCTGTGCTTGTGGCACAGCACGAGAGGTGCGTTGAGATACTTGGCATAAGAGTTTGCCCTCTTGGCTCCGCCCACGTCGGGACTGGCGATAACCAAGTCTTCGAGGTTCAGTTTCTGAATGTAAGGAACAAAGATTGTGGATGCATACAGATGGTTAACTGGCACGTTGAAGAAACCTTGAATTTGGTCGGCATGCAGGTCCATTGTGATGATGCTATCTACACCAGCTGCCGAGAGCAGGTCGGCAACAAGCTTGGCAGCAATCGAAACACGAGGCTTGTCTTTGCGGTCTTGACGGGCCCATCCGAAGTAGGGTATGACCGCGGTCACTGATTTTGCTGAGGCACGTTTGGCAGCGTCGATCATGAGCAGGAGCTCCATGAGATTGTCGCTGTTGGGGACAGTTGACTGCACGATATACACATGCACGCCTCTCACTGACTCTTCATAGCACACTTCAAACTCGCCGTCGGCAAAGCGTTGCAATTTCACGTCGCCAAGTTTTATGCCCAGCACATCGGCAATCCCCATGGCAACACTTTGGGATTTTGATCCAGAGAAAACTTTGAAATTACTCATAGTTGTTTGATAGATTAATCTTGTCGAGAACACAGGATTAGGCTGTCTCATGGATGCCATATACTGCATCTTGACTATAAACTTAGTGCAAAGTTACAAAATTATTGGTTGTTGTCCTAATCTTTTTTAGATAAACTAAAACTAATTTTTCAGGATAATTTCCACACCACGGCGTCATGAGCCTTGATTGACACTGCAAACGGGCTGGCAGGCGTGATGATAGCGTCTTTCCTTGTGCCGTGAATGAGATCAACGCAGGCGTGCTTGCCCTGTGCCAGGCCTATGTGGTTAAAGGCATGCTCTGGTATGTTCACGCTTGTGTTTGCTTCTTGGCCGGAGAAGTTGGCTATTACCAGCAGCACCTCATCGCCATAATGCCTCATGAATGCAAACTGGCGTGTAAGATGAGGGTTGACATACATGAGGTCAAACATTCCGCCTTGTGCGATTGCTTTTTCTTCGTTGCATAGTTTTAATATCCGTGCGTAGTATTCCCTAAGTTCGATGGCTTTGACCGAAGACTTTCCGGTGAGCCATTTGCGAAGCGAGGGGATGCTCCAAAAGTCGAATATCGTGGTGCGTCCGTCGAGTCCGCTGAACCCTTCGGCATCGGTGCCGCGCTCGCCAAGTTCTTGGCCAGCATAGACGAGGAACGGGCTCCGGTCGAGCATCGCACTCACCACGAGGGCCGGACGTCCTGCTAACGCGTCTCCACAGAACTGCGGTGAGGGCAGACGCAACTCATCGTGGTTTTCAAGGAAGTTGAGCATGTGGTCGCCCATGTGTTCTAGTTGCTGCCAGCAACGAGTAATCTCATGGGTTGATGATTTGTATTTCAATATATTGAACAGCGTGTCATAAAGTGTTACTTTATTGTATAGCAAGTCAAACAATCCATAGTTGACGTAGTTGTGATAAAGTGCGGTGTCGTAGATTTCGGCAATAAATATAATGCCAGGATACTTGTTCTTAACCCGAGAGATAGCCCAGTGCCAAAATTCGACTGGTACCATGTGAGCCATGTCGCACCTGAATCCGTCGATGCCCATGCTGGCCCAGTACATGAGAATGTGCAGCATCTTGTTCCATGTAGATGGCGTGGGGTCAAAATGACGGCTACCGTTCCATGGGTCAATGCCATAGTTTAATTTCACGGTTTCATACCAGTCGTTGATGCCAGGAGATGCATGGAAGCAGTCGTTGCCTGTGGCACGAGCGGGAAACTCAATGTACTCGTCCTTGCCGGTGCCAAGATCAACGCTGGGGCTAAACTGCTGGTCAGTTATATAGTAGAAATTATTGTTAGGAGTAAAGAACATGCCTTTGTCGTCGTTCTGTCCCAGACCGTCAACTCCTGGCAAGAACACATCGCTGTGATACTCGCGAGCCACGTGGTTAGGGACAAAATCCATAATCACCTTGAGTCCGGCACGGTGTGTGCGATTAACGAGTTTTTGCCATTCGTCGATGCGTTTGTCAACTTTCACGGCAATGTTAGGGTCAATGTCGTAATAGTCGCGTATGGCGTAAGGCGAGCCTGCTTTTCCCTTGACAATGTGAGCGTTGCAGGGACTTATGCCATTTTTTGTATATCCCACAGTGGTAGCATGCTCAATAACGCCTGTGTACCACACATGGGTTGCTCCAAGTGCTTTGATTTCTTTGAGCCTAGCACTTGTGATTTCGTTCATTTTGCCCACTCCGTTAGTCGCAATATCACCATTGGCAACACATGTCGTGCAAGTGTTAGTAAACAAGCGTGGGAGTAACTGATAGATAATGATTTTATCAGACATGTCTTTGATTTTTTTGAAAAAGGGCGAGACTATGATAGTAGCCTCGCCCTTATAATATAAGGTGTACTTTATATTATCCGAGGAAGCTCAGAAGAACACCGGCAGCAACAGCCGAGCCGATCACGCCAGCCACATTGGGACCCATAGCGTGCATGAGCAGGAAGTTGCGAGGATCAGCCTTTGCGCCTTCAACCTGGCTGACACGTGCAGCCATGGGCACAGCGCTCACGCCAGCCGAACCAATGAGGGGATTGATCTTCTCCTTGAGGAAAAGGTTCATCACCTTAGCCATGATAACGCCTGAAGCAGAACCGATACCGAATGCAACAATACCCACACACAGGATACCCAGAGTCTGGAAGTTCATGAACGAGCTTGCAGTTGCGGTTGCACCCACGGTGAGACCGAGGCAGATAACCACGATGTTGTTGAGCTCATTTTGTGCAGCCTTGCTCAGACGCTCAACCACGCCGCTTTCCTTCATCAGGTTACCAAGCATGAGGCAACCGATGAGTGTTGCAGCCGAGGGAACTACAAGAGACACGATGATAGCCACAACGATGGGGAAGATGATCTTTTCTTTCTTGCTCACTGTGCGAAGCTGTTTCATGCGGATCTTACGCTCCTTGTCAGATGTAAGCATTCTCATGATGGGCGGTTGAATTACGGGAACCAATGCCATGTAGCTGTAAGCAGCCACAGCAATGGGACCTAGCAATTCAGGAGCCAGCTTCGAAGTCAAGAAAATAGCAGTGGGGCCATCAGCACCACCGATGATGCCGATAGAAGCAGCCTGTGCGGGAGTGAAGCCGAAGATGGGGAGATCAAGCTGAGTCACAAGGAACGTAGCGAAGATGCCGATCTGTGCGGCAGCACCGAGCAAAAGGCTCTTGGGATTAGCAATAAGTGGACCGAAGTCGGTCATCGCACCCACGCCAAGGAAAATGAGACAGGGGTAGATACCGGCCTTGACACCGATGTAAAGGATGTCGAGCAGGCCACCGTGAGACATGATGTAACCATAGTCATGATAATGGTCTCCACCTTCCTTGAGGAACTCGTTGTTCCACATGTTAGAGTCAAACAAACCTGCTCCAGGCAAGTTTGTGAGAATCATACCGAAGGCGATGGGCAAGAGCAGCAGGGGCTCATATTCCTTCTTGATAGCCAGGTACAGCAGGAAACAGCCGATGCAAAGCATTACGAGGTTTTTCCAGCCTTCGCCCTGGAAGAATGAGGTGAACCCCATCTCGCTGGCAAAACTCGCCATGCTTGAGCCCAGGCTGAAGTCCTCGGCCATCATGGGGAAGGCACAAAGCAACAGAGCCGCAAATGCAAATAGTCTGAAATACTTTTTCTTTTGCATGACTTGTCAATTAATCAAGTTCAACCAATGCCTGGCCGCTTTGCACTTGCGCGCCAGCCTCGACGAGCACAGCCTTCACGGTGCCTGCAAATTCGGCAGTGATGCTGTTCTCCATCTTCATTGCCTCCATGAGGCATACTGTCTCACCGGCCTTTACAGCCTGTCCTGCCTTAACAAGCACTTTGGTGATGGTGCCGGGCAGGGGAGCCTCTACGACTTTAGCGCCGGGAGCGGCCTTGGGTGCTGCGGGGGCAGGTGCAGGAGCGGGAGCCGCTGCTGGTTTTGCTGCAGGCTTGGGAGCCGGTGCAGGAGTGCCAGCCACTGCGTCGGCAACCATTTCCACAAGCAGGTCGCCCTGGTTCACGCTCTGGCCTTGTGTGACAGCGATGCGCTGAACAGTACCGTCGCAATCGGCAACGATATCGTTAGCCATCTTCATTGCCTCGATCACGAGAAGCACTTCGCCTTTCTTTACGCGTTGTCCGTCGGCAGCAACGATCTTAGTCACTGTGCCAGGGAGTTCAGAGTTGATATTCTTGGGACCACCAGCCTGTGCGCCCGATGCAGAGTTACGGGCCATTGTGGGAGCAGCTGCCTTGGTCTGAGGCACCTCAACTTGATAGGCTTGGCCATTTACGGTAACTTCGAGTGTACCTGCGCCTTTTTCTTCAACTGTTGCGCTGTAGTCTTGGCCACCGAGTTTAAATTTGAATTCTTTCATTATTTTGATTTACAAAAGTTTTAATACTGAAATCACAATCTCTCATTGAGCACTGCATGCCAAGCCGATTGAGCCTTCTTTATGGTTAAGACGCCGCTTTCCTGATCGCCTTTGCTCTTTTGGTAAAGGTAAAGAGCGGTCGCTACGGCAGCCTTGTCCAGTTCGCTTGCTTCTTCGAGTGACTTGACAGGAAGTTCGGCGATACCTGCTTTTGGAGCATTGGTGCTTGATGCTTTCTTAGCCACAAGATTGAATACTTGAAGCACAAGCACGAGCACAACGAGAATGGCAAATACCACACCCACTCCGATGCATGTCATCAACCAAGTGCTGCTATCAATTGTTAAAAGCATATTCACTTAATTTTAATGTTTGATTACAAAGGTATGTTACCGTGCTTCTTGGCAGGGTTAGTAAGCTTCTTGTTTTCCAGTTGGGCAAGAGCGCGGATCACGCGGAAACGAGTGTTGCGGGGCTCGATAACATCATCAATGTAGCCATAGCGTGCTGCATTGTAGGGATTGGCGAACAAGTTGGTGTACTCGTCCTCTTTCTCCTTGATGAACGCCTTGGCCTCTTCAACCTTGCCTTCTTCCTTGAGAGCCTTGGCTTCCTTGGCATAGAGCACAGATGCGGCACCGCTAGCACCCATGACTGCAATTTCGGCTGAAGGCCATGCATAGTTGAGGTCGCCACGCAGCTGCTTGCAGCTCATCACGATGTGGCTGCCACCGTAGCTCTTGCGCAGTGTAACTGTCACCTTGGGCACTGTAGCCTCGCCGTAGGCGTAGAGCAGTTTAGCACCGTGGAGGATAACTGCGTTGTACTCTTGTGCAGTACCGGGAAGGAATCCGGGAACGTCAACGAGAGTGACGATGGGGATATTGAATGCATCGCAGAAACGAACGAAACGAGCACCCTTGCGTGAAGAGTTGCTGTCGAGCACACCTGCGAGCTGCTTGGGCTGGTTGGCTACGATACCTACGGTCTGGCCATTGAAGCGAGCGAAACCGATGATAAGGTTCTTTGCATAGCTGGGCTGTACCTCAAGGAACTCGCCGTTGTCAACGATGCCAGCGATAACCTGGTACATGTCGTAGGGCATGTTGGGGTTCTCGGGGATAATCTCGTTGAGGAAGTCCTCTGCACGGTTAATGGGGTCATTGCACTCGGCAAGAGGAGTCTTCTCCAGGTTGTTCTGGGGGATGTAGCTGAAGAGCTGCTTGATGAGGGCGATAGCCTCTTCCTCGTTAGAAGCAGTGAAATGAGTTACACCTGACTTGGTAGCGTGAACAGTTGCGCCACCGAGTTGCTCTTGTGTCACAACCTCGCCGAGCACTGCCTTGACCGGACCGGGGCCAGTGAGGAACATGTAGGAAGTGCCTTCGCACATGAGGGTGAAGTCGGTGAGGGCAGGAGAGTACACTGCACCGCCGGCACACGGGCCCATAATTGCTGAAATCTGGGGAATCACGCCCGAAGCAAGGATGTTGCGCTGGAAGATCTCGGCATAACCAGCAAGAGCGTTGATACCTTCTTGAAGACGTGCGCCGCCAGAGTCGTTAAGACCGATAACGGGTGCACCCACCTTCATCGCCATGTCCATGACCTTGCAGATCTTGGCAGCGAGCATCTCCGAGAGAGAACCTGCGCTCACTGTGAAATCTTGTGCAAACACATAAACGAGACGGCCGCTGATTGTACCAGAACCTGTTACAACACCGTCGCCCAGGTAGTGCTTCTTGTCCATGCCGAAGTTAGTGCAACGATGCTCAACGAACATGTCCATTTCCTCGAAACTGCCTTCGTCGAGCAGCATTGCGATACGCTCACGGGCAGTGAACTTGCCCTTGGCGTGCTGTTTTTCGATTGCTTTTTCGCCACCGCCTATGCGTGCTTTCTCACGCTTAGCGATAAGCTCTTGTATCTTTTCAATCTGACTACTCATTTTTGAATGATGAAATTTTTAATTTCTTAAGTGAATTATTTGTTGGGGTCCTCGCAAAGTTCTACCAGAGTGCCGCAAGTTGTTTTGGGGTGCAGGAAAGCGATGTTAAGTCCTTCAGCGCCCTTGCGGGGAGCCTGGTCAACAACGCGGCCACCCTTCTCCTGTACTTCAGCGAGAGCGTTGGCAACGCCGTCTTCAACTGCGAATGCGATGTGCTGGATACCTCCACGACCACCGTTCTTCTCGATAAACTTTGCGATAGCGCTGTCGGGGCTTGTTGCCTCAAGGAGCTCAAGTTTAGTCTGTCCCACTTTAAAGAAAGCGGTCTTTACGTGCTGGTCTGCTACCTCTTCAACTGCGAAGCATTTGAAACCCAGTAAGTTCTCGTAGAAAGGAATAGCCTCTTCCAAGCTGGTTACAGCTATACCCACGTGTTCAATGTGTGAAATTTGCATAATTTTGTTTTGTTATTAAAAATTTGGTTTAAAATAATTATCAATAAATAATGTGCAAATTTACAAATTTTTATTGTGACTAGGGCGTTATTTGCCGAAAAACTTTGCTAAAACGTACTATAAATGCCACATTTTTTGTTTTGACTGACCTTTAGTCGGAATGTTTTGCCGCTTTTATGACATAGTGTCAGTGTGGGTGTCATGCATTTTGCATTAATCTCTTTGGCACACGTTTTGCTAAACTATGGTTGTAACCTGCTTGTGCGGGTAAAATGAAATTGAATAATAACAAATAAAAAATATAATTAAGAAAATGGGAAAGATTATTGGTATCGACCTTGGAACCACCAACTCGTGTGTTTCAGTATTAGAGGGTAAAAACCCTGTTGTTATCCCTAACAGTGAGGGACGTAACACAACTCCTTCGGTTGTGGCATTTAAGGACAATGGCGAGCGCATCGTGGGCGACCCTGCTAAACGCCAGGCCATCATGAACCCCACCGGCACCGTTTTCTCAATCAAACGTTTCATGGGTGAGACTTATGACCATGTTACAAAGGATGTAGAACGCATGCCCTACAAGGTAGTTAACAACGGCAGCAACCAGCCTCGCGTTGAGATTGGCGGACGCCAGTACACTCCTCAAGAGATTTCGGCAATGGTTCTCCAAAAGATGAAAAAGACCGCCGAGGATTACCTGGGCACTACTGTTGACGAGGCAGTAATCACCGTTCCTGCTTACTTCAACGACGCACAGCGCAAGGCAACAAAGGAAGCCGGCGAGATTGCTGGCCTCAAGGTTCAGCGCATTGTAAACGAACCCACTGCTGCTGCACTTGCTTACGGTCTTGATAAGGACGCTAACGACAAGAAGATCGCGGTGTTTGACCTCGGTGGCGGCACATTTGATATCTCAATCCTTGAGCTCGGCGACGGCGTGTTTGAGGTTAAGTCAACCAATGGTGACACTCACCTCGGTGGTGATGACTTCGACCAGCGCATTATCACTTGGCTTGCCGAGGAGTTCCAGAAGCAGGAAGGCATCGACTTGCGCAAAGACCCCATGGCACTTCAACGCCTTAAAGAGGCTGCCGAGAAGGCTAAGATTGAACTCTCAAGCCAGTCTTCTACTGAGATTAACTTGCCTTACATCACCCAGCTTGATGGTATGCCCAAGCACTTGGTTAAGACCCTCACACGCGCTCAATTCGAGCAGTTGTGCGACGAACTTATCCAGGCAACTATTCGCCCCTGTGAGCAGGCACTTCGCGATGCTGGCATGTCAACCAGCGAGATTGACGAGGTTATCCTCGTGGGCGGTTCAACCCGTATCCCCGCTATCCAGCAAATCGTAGAGCGTTTCTTCGGCAAGGCTCCTTCTAAAGGCGTTAACCCCGACGAGGTCGTTGCTGTGGGCGCTGCAATCCAGGGCGGTGTGCTCAGCGGTGATGTTAAGGATGTGCTTCTTCTTGATGTTGTTCCCCTGTCAGTGGGTATCGAGACTCTGGGTGGCGTGATGACGAAGCTCATAGATGCCAACACTACAATCCCCACTCGCAAGAGCCAGGTGTTCTCAACAGCAGCCGACAATCAGCCTGAAGTTGAAATTCACGTTCTTCAGGGCGAGCGTCCCATGGCTAAGGACGACAAGACTCTCGGCCGTTTCCACCTCGATGGCATTGCTCCCGCTCCCCGCGGAATTCCTCAGATTGAGGTGACATTTGAGGTTGACGCTAACGGTATCATGAACGTGAGCGCCAAGGATAAGGCTACTGGCAAGGAACAGAGTATCCGCATTGAGGCTTCTAGCGGCCTGAGCGACGCTGAAATCCAGCGTATGAAGGACGAGGCAACTGCCAATGCTGCTGCCGATGCAAAGGAGAAGGAACGTATCGACAAGATCAACCAGGCCGACGCGTTGATTTTCCAAACAGAGAAGACTCTCAAAGATGCTGGCGACAAACTGCCCGCCGACACAAAGGCTCAGATTGAAACAGCCCTCAACAAACTCAAAGATGCACACAAGGCACAGGATCTTGCTGCTATCGACACTGCGAGCGCCGAACTCACAAAGCTCTTCGAGCAGATGTATCAGGCAGCAGGCGGTGCGCAGGCAGGCGGCCCTCAGGGTCCCCAGGATTTCAGTGGTTTCCAGGGCGGTGCACAGCAGCCTGGCAGCGGTAACAACGGTGGCAACAACGATGCCGAGGACGTTAGCTATGAAGAAGTGAAGTAAGAAGCTCTTTTCAAACGATTATATTGAGCACGCGAGATGGAATGTCTCGCGTGCTTTCGTTGTATTAAGCCGTCTTGCGTGCACGCACTGTGCACACGCACGCGCAAGGAAATTGTCGAGATATATTGAAATTAATGCAAAGTTGTTTAGTAAAACGATTGCATAAATGTGTAATATGTTGATTTTCATATGTGTTTTGTTGATATAGATTCCTTTTTGCCATTGTATGTATAAGGTTGGTTTAATTGCCTGTTTGTCAGTGATATAGTTATATTTGTCAATTTACGGTTCAGAAAAGTCGTGTAATACAAATATATTAAAGCATGACTAATCCAGATTTTTTTTGTAATTTTGCAAATAATTTTGAAAGAGTATATATGCTTGATTATTTGTTTGAAACGAGTTGGGAAGTGTGCAATAAAGTAGGAGGTATCTATGCTGTATTGTCCACAAAAGCCCACACACTTCAACAACTCTACAAAGATAAAGTAATTTTCATTGGTCCTGACTTGTGGAAGGAAGGCAATGAATCTCCATATTTCATTGAACGCAAAACGCTTATGGCATCATGGCGCAAGAAGCCATGCTTGCCATTTGGCATTAAAGTGAGGGTAGGACGCTGGAATGTTCCTGGTAGCCCCATTGCCATACTTGTTGATTACAAAGACCTCTTTGCTTCAAAGGATTTGTTTTATGGCAAGATGTGGGAACTCTATGGCGTGGACTCTCTTCATGCCTATGGCGACTATGACGAGTCGTGTATGTTTGGTCTTGCGTCGGCTATGGTGATTGAAAGTATAGTAAACTGGTCGAAGCCCAAGGGCAAAGTGATAGCACATTTCGACGAATGGACCACCGGCATGGGATTGCTTTATGTGAAGCATCATCTGCCCACGGTTGCAACCGTGTTTACAACTCATGCCACTAGTATAGGCCGCAGCATTTGTGGCAACGGCAAGCCGCTGTATGACTACATGGCAGGGTATAATGGCGACCAGATGGCAGGCGAGCTCAACATGCAATCGAAGCACTCGCTAGAAAAAGCCGCAGCACATCAGGCCGATTCGTTTACTACCGTGAGTGAGGTGACAGCCCGCGAAAGCATGCAGCTGCTGGAACGTGCCCCCTTTGTAACGCCAAACGCGTTTGAGCAAAATTTTGTTCCTGCCGGGAAGAAGTTCACCCAAGTGCGTGCTGCCGCCAGGAAAAAATTGCTCGACGTGGCACGTGCTCTGACGGGAGTGCGGTTGGGCGACGACACAATGCTCGTGGCAACTTCAGGCCGATGCGAGTTTCGCAATAAGGGCATTGACGCTTACCTTGATGCAGTGAACGTGTTGCGGTCAAAGGTGAACAATGACGGCAAGCGTCATGTGGTTGCATTTGTTTTGGTACCTGCATGGGTAGATGTGCCTAGAGAAGACTTGCTGAACGCAATGCAACGTGATAACGACTCGGAGCAAATGCCCAAGCCTGTCATCACGCACACGTTGCATAACCATGGTGCCGATCCCATAGAGAACAAAGTGCTTCAGCTAGGTTTCAACGGATCGAAGCAGGACAAGGTTTTTGTGGTGTATATTCCCTCATATCTGAATGGTACTGATGGAGTGCTCAATATGGCATACTACGACGTGCTTGCTGGGCTTGACTTGACGGTGTTCCCCTCTTATTATGAACCATGGGGCTACACACCCATGGAGAGCTCGGCATTTGCAGTGCCCACCATCACTACTGACCTTGCAGGATATGGGCAATGGATTCTTGATACCTATGGCAATGATAGTAGCAAGAGCGGTGTTCAAGTGATTCATCGCACCGACTCAAACTATGACGAGACTGTTCATTCAATAGCTAACAGCATGTACAGTTTCTATCAGAAACCAAGCGATGAGGTGAAAGCACTGAAAGAGGCCGCCCAGAATGTAGCGAAACAAGCGTCGTGGGAGAACTTCATCTCTTATTACCTTGATGCTTATAAGCATGCAGTAGAAAGAAAATAAAGTAATAATTAAATAAAGTTTTATGAAACTTCAAGTTAACAACACTAACGATTTTGTGTGGAGAACACTCACAGTAAAATCGGCTCTTCCTGGAAAATTAAAGAAACTGGAAGAACTTTCTAAAAACCTTTGGTGGGTATGGAATAGCGAAGGAAAGACTTTGTTCCATGACCTCGACCGCGACCTGTGGCGTGCTACAGGCGAAAACCCTGTGCTGTTGCTGCAACGCATCTCAAGCGATCGTCTTGACGAGATCCTTCAAGACAAGGAGATGATGGAACGCATTGACAGTGTCTATGACAGCTTCAAGGCTTATATGTCTGTTCCCATGCGTGATGACCTTCCCTCTATATCTTACTTCAGTATGGAGTATGGATTGTGCAACGCGCTCAAGATTTATTCAGGCGGTCTCGGTATTCTTGCCGGTGACTATATTAAAGAGGCAAGTGACCGTTGCGTCAACATGACAGCAATCGGTTTCTTGTATCGTTATGGCTATTTCACCCAGACACTGTCGATGGATGGCCAGCAGATTGCTAATTATGAGCCCCAGAACTTCAACCAGCTGCCTCTCGAACCGGTTGTCGATGAGAACGGCCGCCAGATGGTACTTGAAGTTCCTTATCCCGGACGCATCATATATGTGAACGTGTGGCGTGTAAATGTTGGTCGCATGAGTCTGTATCTCCTTGATACTGACCTTGATCCAAACAGTGAATTTGATCGCCCCATCACTCACAAGTTGTATGGCGGCGACTGGGAGAACCGCATCAAGCAAGAATATCTTCTCGGTATAGGCGGCGTGTTGCTTCTCAAGCGTCTGGGCATCAAGAATGACCTCTATCACTGCAACGAGGGTCACGCAGCGCTGCTCAACCTGCAACGCCTTGTTGACTATGTTCAGGAAGAAGGACTCAGCTTCAACGAAGCTCTCGAGGTTGTTCGCGCGACATCACTCTACACTGTCCACACTCCTGTGCCTGCTGGTCACGACTACTTTGAGGAGGGCCTCTTCGGCAAGTATATGGGCGAGTTCCCTGCTAAACTTGGTATTAGTTGGAACGACCTTATGAATATGGGCCGCGAGAATCCCGACACTAACGAGCGCTTCTCAATGAGCGTGTTTGCACTCAACACCACTCAAGAATCTAACGGTGTGAGCTGGCTGCACGGCGAAGTATCAAAGAAGATGTTCCAGGGCGTATGGAAAGGCTACGCTCCCGAGGAGTCTCACGTGGGTTATGTAACTAATGGTGTTCACATGCCTACATGGGCCGCTAGCGAGTGGAAGAAATATTACACCGAGACATTTGGTGCCGACTTCATGAACCATCAGGAAGACGAAAAGGCGTGGTCTCCCATCCTCAATGTACCCGACGAGGAGATTTGGGACCTGCGCATGCAACTCAAGAACAAGTTCATCAACTTTGTTAAGCGTGATTTCACTGCTAACTGGTTGAAGAACCAGGGTGATCCCACTCGCATCATGTCGATTGTGGACAAGATCAACCCCAACGCGCTTCTCATCGGTTTTGCCCGCCGCTTTGCAACATACAAGCGTGCATACCTCTTGTTCAACGACCTTGACCGTCTGTCACGCATCGTTAACAACGAGAAGTTCCCCGTTCAGTTCATCTATGCCGGCAAGGCTCACCCTGCCGATGGAGCTGGTCAGGACCTCATCAAGCGCATCATAGAGATCTCCAAGATGCCCCAGTTCCTTGGCAAGATCATCTTCCTTGAAAACTACGACATGACAGTGTCTAAACGTCTCATAACAGGTGTTGATATCTGGCTGAATACTCCCACACGTCCTCTTGAGGCATCTGGTACATCAGGCGAGAAGGCCGAGATGAACGGTCTGCTCAATTTCTCTGTACTAGACGGATGGTGGTATGAAGGTTACCGCAAGGGCGCAGGTTGGGCTCTCACTGCTAAACGCAGTTACACTGACCAGGGCCAGCAAGACAAACTTGACTCGGCAACTATCTACTCAATGCTTGAAAATGAGATCATTCCTCTGTACTTTGCCAAGAACAGCAAGGGTTATTCTCCCGAGTGGATACAGTACATCAAGAACTCTATTGCGCACATTGCCCCCAACTACACAATGTCTCGCATGATGCGTGACTACTTCGACCGCTTCTACAACCCCGAGGCAGCAAGAGCAAAGGAACTCATGGCTAACAACTATGCAGTGGCTCGTGAAATCGTTGAGTGGAAGGAAAATGTTGCCGCTCGTTGGAATGACGTTAATCTGGTTGGTGACATCGAAATGTCGGATGTACTGCTCAATGTTAACGCGGCATCTGATTCACAGATGCAACTTAACGCTACACTGCGTGTCAACACAGCAGGCTTGGGCCGTAGCATTAAGGTTGAGGTTGTTGCTTACAAAGATGAAGATGGCGACAGCAAGTTCTACAAGGCAATTCCTGCAACTGTTGTTGCTGAAGACGGTGATGTTCTCACTTTCAATGTGAAGTATGACTTGCGCAACTCTGGCGTATATCGCTACTCATTCCGTATCTTCCCCTGGAATGACAAGTTGGCACACCGTCAGGATTTCGCTTACATGAAGTGGGTATAATGTAGCCACCTCATAGAATATAGTTAAGGAGACATTTCACAACGAGATGTCTCCTTGGTTTATTTTACAAGCTGTTGTTTCCCTCACAGAAGAAAATACAGGAACGGATAAGATGAAATATGCCCAGTATTGTGCGATGTATGTAGGTGAAGCAAGAAAAAAGGGCGACTGCACCTAGCCCCCTTTTTTTATCAGACTGTAATAATATCGAATTGGTGTTTTGATGCAGTTACTACTGCATTCAGACGCTTGTCGTGTTCTTCAACAGGCACGTTTTCAACTAGTTGAAAATCTAATGCTACGCCGATGGTGTAGGCGCCAGTAGTATCTAATAGCCTGTCATAGTAACCTTTTCCTCGACCTAGTCTGTGGCCTTGCATGTCGAGGGCCACAGCCGGCACTATTATCAGGTCTATGATATCAGGATTTACCGTGGCTCCGGTGGGTTCGCTTATGTTGAACCGATTGTCATTTCTTAATTCCTTTCCTAGCGGAACTATATCAAGCACATCGCCATTAACGCGAGGAAGATAAATGTTCTTCATTTCTTTCCACCGGTCTATAACATCGTGAGTGGGAAGTTCATCGGGCAGGGAATGATATAGCAGGATATTGCGTGACGACTGAAATGGGACAGAGGCCTCTATGATTTCAAACACACGGTGTGACTGCACCTGCATGTATTGTTGCGATGCCTGTGCTTTGAGGTTTCTAATAACTGAACGAAGTTGCTTCTTGTCCATTATTTATCAGAGATGGGATAGGCCGCCTTGTGCTTATTGAATGCCTTGAGCGCCGCTTGAATTGTCTTGTCATCGCGATTGATAATAGAGTAGTAGGCTTCAGAGCCAAATACCGTTCTTGCCACAAGGGCTTTAATCTGAGTGACGATTACATCGCGTGATTGGTTGATATAATACCACCTAGCAGGCACGCCATTTTGGGCTGCATAGGTTACAAAGTCATTAAGCAATGCCTCGCTCGACGGCTCCATGCGCAAGAATTGCTTATAATCCTTCATTTTGTTGAGCGCTGCACGGTTTACTTCGACATACTTGAAGGCAAACTTCTGGATAAGCCCAGCATTGGCAACCTCGATGTAGTAACTTGTGATGCCTGAAGTGTCGCGAGGAACAAACACATCGGGAATAATACCGCCGCCACCATAAACTGTGCGTCCATGCAGTGTCTTGAATATCTGCGACTTATCCACTTTGATGCTGTCTTGGTTGTAGATTTCGCCATTAGAGTATCGGTCGAAGACCTCGAACTCATAGTTCGTTCCGCGCTTGTAGTCCTTCTGTATGCAGCGACCCGAAGGCGTATAGTAACGAGCAATAGTGAGACGGATTGCACTCTGGTCGGGGAGGTCGATTTGAGTTTGGACAAGTCCCTTGCCAAATGAACGCCGTCCCACAATGAGACCTCGGTCATTGTCCTGCATCGCGCCTGCAAAGATCTCGCTGGCACTGGCCGAGTATTCGTCCATAAGCACGATAACCTCGGCATCATGGAACTGACCCTCATTGTCGCTCCAGAACTCGGAGTCAAGTTTCTTCTCGCGACCTTTGGTGAAAAGGATTAACTGATTTTCATGCAGGAATTCATTAGCCATGCGAATGGCGATTTCCATATATCCGCCTCCGTTTCCTCTCAAATCGATGAGGTAACGCTTGGCGCCTTCTTCCTTGAGCAAGTTGAGGCCAGTGATGAACTCGCTGTGAGTGGTGCGACCAAACTGGTTGACTTTGAGGTAGCCTGTTGTGCGGTCGATCATGTAAACGGCATCGACCGAGTTAATGGGTATATCGCCGCGAGTAACCGTAAAATTAAGTATCTTGCTGCCGTTGCCACGCTTGATTCCCAGTTTTACCGAAGTGTCTTTCTTGCCCCTAAGAGTCTTCATTACCAAACCATTGTTGATTTTTGGACCCACAAAATTAGAGTCGTTGACAGTGACAATGCGGTCGCCAGCCTGTATTCCCACCTTCTCCGAAGGACCACCAGGAATCACTTCGCTGATGCTTATGGTGTCGTTAAGGATGAAAAATGAAATTCCTACGCCACAGAAACTGCCGTTCAGCTCATCATTGGCAGCTTGTAAGTCTTCCTTGGGCAAGTAAACCGAATGAGGGTCGAGGTTGCCTAGGATTTGAGGAATAGAACTCTCAATAAGGTCATTAAGATTAACGGTGTCAACATATTCGTTGGAAATGAGATTCAAAATGGTGTTAATCTTCCTGTCATTGTCAATAGGGTATTTGCCCCCTGTAAATTGACTGCCTATAATTATACCAATCACCGCTGAGATTGCCATTGCAAGGGGCAACCACAGTAGAGCGGGGCGAGTGGTCTGTTTGTTATTCATGTGTGTATTGTAAGATACTTGGGACATTATTAATTAGAGCTCTTTTCTTATATATTTTCCATCAACACATTCGAGTTGGATGCACTCGATACCTGCACGCTTGAGGAGTTCTACGCCATCGGTAATGCGATAATACTCGCCGAACACGACTCTCTTTATGCCAGATTGAATGATGAGCTTGGAGCATTCAATGCAAGGCGAAGTGGTCACATAAAGCGTTGCGCCGTAGCTGCTGTTGTTGCTTTGGGCCACTTTGGTTATGGCATTGGCCTCGGCATGCAACACATAGGCTTTGGTGTGGTCGTTCTCGTCCTCGCATACATTTTCAAAGCCGACAGGCGTTCCATTATAACCGTCGCTGATGATCATCTTGTCCTTGACGATTATTGCTCCCACTTGTCGTCGCTGGCAATAAGAATTCTCGGCCCAAATTTGAGCCATGCGCAGGTAGCGAGAATCAAGTAAATCTTTTTTAGTGACGGTTGAATCCATTGTTATTATATATGTGCAATTTGTTAAGTTTTAACGATTTACACATTTAAAGTGTGGCAAAAACATCTAGATGTGCAAAATCAGGTACAAATTTAATGAAAATTTTCAGATAAAAAGAAAAGGACAACATAAAATATTGCCCTTTTTAATGATTATTTTTTTTGAATGTGGTCAGTTTATTGCTATGCCATCTCGTGCCAGAAGTGCATCGATGCGAGGTTCACGTCCTCTAAATCTCTTATACAGTTCCATGGGCAACTCGGTTCCGCCCCTTGACAACACGTTGTCGAGAAGTGATTTTGCTGTTTCCTTGTTGAAAATTCCGTCTTCTTTGAACTTGGCGAAAGCATCAGCGTCAAGCACTTCGGCCCACTTGTAACCATAGTAACCTGCGGCATAACCTCCGGCGAAGATGTGTGCAAACTGCGGTGAAATCTGACAGCCATCGACTGCGTTAAAGACTTTAACTTCATTAAGTGCTTCGTTTTCAAACTCCACGACGTCGCCATCTACTGGAGATGAAATGGTGTGCCACGCCATGTCGAGGAATCCAAATCCCAGTTGTCGCATGCAGGCATAGCCAGCACCATACTGCGACGAGGCTATGATTTTGTCAATAATCTCCTGGGGAATACTCTCGCCTGTGACATAATGGCGTGCGAAACTATCCAGGAATTCATGCTCGCGCATGTAATTCTCGTTGAATTGAGACGGCATCTCTACAAAGTCGCGGTACACGTTGGTACCAGATGTTGACTCGTATTTGCATTGGGAGAGCAGGCTATGCAGTCCATGGCCGAATTCGTGCAAAAATGTTTCCACCTCGCGGTGAGTGAGCAACGACGGTTTGGTCTCGGTGGGGCGAGTAAAGTTCATCGTGAGGGTTACAAGCGGCCTGATATTAGTTCCTGACTCATCAAATGACTGCTCGCGGAAATTGGTCATCCATGCCCCGCCTTGCTTGGTGGCACGGGGGAAAAAGTCGTTATAAAGTGTTCCCACAGCATTGCCATGCTCGTCGGTAACGTCATAAACCTTTACTTCAGGATTAAACACCTGCGCATTCTTATTTTCAGTAAATTGCAGGCCGTAGAGTTTTGTTGCAAGACCGAAGACACCTGCTGTGACATTACTCAACTCGAAGTAAGGACGAAGCAGTTCGTCACTGATGTCAAAGAGTGATTCTTTTTCCTTGTTGGAGTAGTAAGCATAGTCCCATGGCATGATTTCCATTTCATGGCCTTCGAGTTTTCCTGCAAAGTCTTTTAGTCTTTTCAGTTCAGTTACTTGTGCCGGACGATAGGCATCCTTCAACTGGTTGAGCATGCTGTAAACGTTGCCGGGACATTGTGCCATTGTTTTCTTTAACTTGTAGTCGGCAAACGATTTGTATCCTAGCAAGTTGGCAATCTTCAATCTGATATTAGCAATTTCCTTGTATATGTCGCTATTGTCATATTGTCCTGCCATGCAGCGGCTGTTGTAGGCCTTGTAAAGAGTTTCCCGCAGGTCGCGTCTTGACGAATATTTCATGAATGCCATGTAACTGGGTGCCTGCAATGTGATGAGGTATTTGTCCTTGCTGCCGTGGGCCTTGGCATCGGCCACAGCTGCTTCAAGCGCGCTCTCGGGCAATCCTTCCACGTCGTCGTCACCGAGCCATAATTGGTATTCATGTGTGGCTTTAAGCAGGTTTTGCTCAAATTTGAGAGTGAGTTCAGTGAGTTTTCTTGTTAATTCCCTGTAAGTGGTTCTCGCGTCTCCGGCGAGGTCGGCCCCGCTGCGAACGAAGGAATCATAGGTCAACTGCAACAATCGGGCATCTTCGGTGTCAAGGGTTTCTTTCACAGGTGATTGATACACAACCTTTACGCGGTTCCACAATTGAGGGTTTAGCGTGATGTTGTTGCTGTGCTCTGACAGGATGGGTGCCATCTTGTCGGCCAGCGTCATCATCTGCTCGTCGGCACATGCCGATAGCATGGGGTAGAAAATGCCTAGCACTTGTGACAGTTTGCTGCCAGAGCGTTCAAGTGCAACGATTGTGTTATCGAAATCGGGCATCGATGTGTTATTTGTTATATTCTCTATCTCCTGATCATGCTCTTTGATTGCTTGCAGTATTGCTGGTTCATACTGGTCGATAGTGATTTTGTCGAAAGGTACTAGACCATTCTCCAAATACAGGTTGCTGAAAAATATATTTTCCATGAAAACCAAAGTTTTATATTATATAGTTTAAATAGTTTCTTTATTTAGCAGAGCATCTACAATCAGTGCCATGTCATCATCGCTCACACCTCGGTCATGAAGGTGTTTAGCGTCATTGAAAAAGGCATCGCGGAAGTCTTGCTTGTTGCTTTCCATTTCAAGCGACTTGTTATAGTTGTCAAAAGCCTCGGGGATGTGTTTGCTGCACAGCAGCACATGAGCTCGGTTCATGTAGTCCTGTGCCGAAGCCTTATCCTCATTGATTATTTTCTCATAATAGTTCAATGCACGCTCGTCGTTGCCTGTGATAAAAGAGCACCATGCTATGGGACGCCATGCGCGGTGTTTGGCTCCGTTCATGAAATCGGCTTTATAGTAGTATTTCAAGGCCTCGTCAACGCTTCCCAATTCAAGCAAGCAGTTGCCTATGCTTAATACGGTGGACACGGCATCGGGTTGCAGTTGTTCCACTTTCTTGTAGCACTCAATGGCTTTGACGTATCGGTTTGTGGCACGGTAACAAGCAGCCATGTGTTTTAAAGTCCACACGTCATCATCGTGAGCGAGCAGGTATCTCTTGTAGTATCGCAATGCCTCGGTGGTGTTGCCTAGGTTCTCGTGGCAGAATCCGAGTTTCTGGAATACATGCGGATCAACATTGCTGTTGCCTTCTAATATCAACATATAGTGATGAATAGCATCATCATAGAACTTGTTGTTGAAGTAGAATTCGGCTATTATCGAAATTGTTGATTCCTTGCTTGCATAGGGGTTGAGTACCTCGGTCTTGGTGATGTCCATATCTTGGTCAAAGATCGGGGCGAATTCCCTGCGTCGAGAGAAGAGCTTGAAAAACCTGTATAGATCCTGAAGGTGCAAGTTGGCTATGTATTCACGTTGTTTCTCGGTATCGGGCAACTCGGTGCTTTTCATTTCTTTCAGGTCGTGATACTGTGCTTGCACTTGATTCACCATCATCTGCCGTTGGCTTTCGGGTATCGATGCCATAGACAAGCAGAATGAGTAGCGGTCGCTGTTGCACAACGGAGCTTCGCTGATGATATCGGCAAGTGCGATGCCTGCAAAGGTTTCTTGCACGGTAGAGTGGTTACTGTGGAAGGGCAAGAACCAGTTAGACATCGTCTTGAAGAACGGGAAAGACTTGAGATGCGAGAAAGTGGAGATAAACACGTCGTTTCCAGCCATCTGCATTTCGTTGAATTCTTCCATTTTTTTCTGCAATCCCTTGTTCTCGAGCATGTCTTGCCATTCGGGGTTTGCCTCGAGGTCTGACATGTCGATGGGAGAGTTCTTGTCTTTGATTTTCCGCAAGAGGTCGGGCGACATGTTCATCAATCCCGGCATGAGGTCGTCGCGCACGCGGCGGGTGATGTTCTCGGTGTTGCGTGACCTGGCAAGCAAGAATTGCAGTGTGGCGAGGTCTCGTGAAAACAGTGGCATGTCGGCAACTTGGGCAACGTGCTGGCGTATGGCATGCGACTTGCGCACTCGATTGTTATATATATATAATGAGAGAACAAGATAAATCAGAGCCCTTATCTGGACTTCAGAATTATCATTCAAAACATAAGTTTGAGCCAAAACATCAACCTTGTTTTCATCATACACCGTCATCAATCCCAAAAACAAACCAGATAAAACAAGGCATTTCAAATGAATAGGAGTAGAGTTGTCATTGACCAATTCTTTCAGCAATGCCACGTCATCAAGGCTGATTGAGAACGAACTCCACAGTTTGTTGAACAATTTCGTCTCACATTGCTCGCATTCACGCAGTTGCAGCCTTATAGCCTCTTTGTTTTTCGGCTCATCGGGAACCGACTGCAACAAATCATACTTGTGCACGCATTGTTTCCATTGCTGTATTACAAGGGAAAGTGGTGTTCCATTGAGTTCGCGCCGCCGGGTGTGGAACAGCAACGGAGAGTCGTTTTCTTGATGCAAGACAATGCAGCGGTCGGTAATTGAATATAGAGATTCGATGATGTGAAGCAACACTGTGTCGCGTTGCGGATCCAGGATACCGCGCGAGAGATACTGAAGCATGAATTTGTAAGACATCTTCAGTTTTTCCACTTCTTCCTTAAGCAAGGTTGCGCCAGTGCCGTCAATCAAATCCAAGGTTTCGTTCAGTGCGTCATTGATGCGCGACTGCTCGAGCAACCCGTGTATCTTATCTTTTAGTTTTATTGCTTCTCTATAATCCATTATTATCAACTGTTTTATTGCATCTTTGCAAAAACTGTGCCAAATTGCGTGAGAGAAATACTATTATCCACCATATAGAAATAGACGGGAGTCCATAAATGAAATCCCGCCTATTATCTAAGATGTTACTTATTCTTTAGTCACTGCCTCGATGATGCCCAGAGTGAAGTCCCAAGACTTCTGCACTGCGGGGATGTGGCAACGCTCGCTAGGAGAGTGCACGCCCAGCAATGTGGGTCCATAAGAGATCATGTCAAGGGTGGGAAGCGCCTTCAGGAACAAACCACACTCAAGACCAGCGTGAATTGCTTCAACCTTGGGCTCTACGCCATAGAGGTCGGACCACACCTTCACAGCAGTTTTGAGGATCTTGCTGTTCTTGTTGGGAGCCCATCCCTGGTAGCCGTCGCTGTGGCGCACCTTGCCGCCACCCAGTTTGAATACAGTCTCAACGCGATGGCAAGCGTCATATTTGCGGCTCTCAACTGCACTGCGTTGTGAAGTGACAACCTCAATAACGCCTTCTTCCTTCATCTTGATGCTTGAGAGGTTGGTTGAAGTCTCGGTAAGTCCTTCAAGTTCGAGGCTCACTGAAAGCACACCGTGAGGAGCTGCATATACGGTGTTGATGATGCGTTCAGCATCTTCACGTGCAATCACCTTGGCGGGAGCGTCAACGCTCTCGATAGTGCCAAACAAGTTTGGCTCGCTGTTCTTGAATTCTTCCTTAACAGTTGCAACGAAAGTGTTGAAAGCAATCGACAGTTTTTCCTTATCGAAGTCCTTAACGCCAATCACAGCCTCGGCATCGCGTGCGATAGCATTGCGCAGGTTACCTGCATCTACATGTGCCAGCTCATACTCTACGCTGCTGCGCAGGTCCCAAAGCAGACGGGCAATGAGGCGAGTCGCGCAAGCGCGTTCAGTATTGATGTCGGTGCCGCTGTGACCACCATTCATGCCTGAAAGCTTGATCTCAAAGTAAACCAGGTCCTCGGGAGCTGCAAGGGGCTTGTAATCAAATGTTGCAAGAGTGTCGATACCACCGGCGCAGCTCATAGTGATGATGCCGTCGTCCTCGCTGTCGAGGTTGAGCAGGTAGTCGCCTTTGAGCATGCCTTCACCCACATTGCTTGCACCAGTGAGGCCAGTTTCTTCGTCAACAGTAAAGAAACCTTCGATGGGACCAGCTACGATAGCAGGGTCGGTGAGGACTGCAAGTGCGATAGCCATACCCATGCCGTCGTCAGCACCGAGTGTTGTGCCGTTAGCGCACACCCATTCGCCATCAATGATAGTCTCGATGGGGTCGTTGTCAAAGTCGTGCTTAGAATCTTTGTTCTTCTCGCACACCATGTCCATGTGAGCTTGCAGGATAATGCCCTTTACATTCTCCTTGCCGGGAGCGGCAGGACGGAACATAGCCACATTACCGATTGCGTCAACTTTGTGCTCAAGATTATGCTCCTGTGCAAAGCCGATTAGCCACTCACGAATTTTCGCCTCTTTCTTTGAAGGACGGGGCACTTTTGTGATCTGGTCAAAGATGTTCCAGACGAGTGCCGGTTGAAGGTCTTTAATTGTCATAAATCTTGAATTATTTAAGCGTTAAAAATGTTAGTTATCGTTTATGTCAATAAAATTTTGTTAAATTAACTATTTACAAGTGTAAAGTTACAAAAAAGTTTTGAAATAAATCGCAAAAAGTCGCAAACAATATATATATTTGCATATAATTTTAACGCAACAATGGAAACTTTAGTATTTACGGTAGCATTATTGGGTCTCGCAGTGGTGTTGCTGGGTGTAAAAATTTTCTTCGTTAAAGGCGGGAAATTTCCTAACACTCACATCCATGCTAACCCGGAAATGAAGAAACGTGGAATCACCTGTATGCGTGACAAAGAGTTTTATGAATAATAAAAAATTAAATAAACATATTAACTGAAATGAAATTTTATAAAATTACCCTATCAATCGCGATTGTGGCAGCAATGTTGTTTGGCGCCACTGCATGCAATGAGAAGCAAGACAATTCAGCCGCTAAATCGACAGCTGCAGCTGGTGGAATGAACATCCGCTATGTTGACGAGGACTCTATCATGGCAAACTACAACCTTGCAAAGGATTTCAACGAGGCAATGCTTCGTCGCCAGAACCAACTCGACGCTGCACAGCAGCAGCGTGGCAATGAAATCAACAAGTTCGGCACTGCAATGGAACAAAAATATAAAAACAACGGTTACCTCACCGAGGAGAGCCTTCGCGCTGACCAGGCAAAGCTCCAGAAGATGCAGAGCGATGCTCAAAGCTATCTGGGCAACCTCCAGCAGAGCATTGCTACCGAACTTGAGCAGAGCCGCACACAGGTGCTCGACTCTATCAACAACTTCATGAAAGAGTATGCAAAGCAGAAGGGCTATGATATGGTTATCTACAAATCAGCCGCTCTGTATGTAGATGAGAAGTTTGACGTTACCAAGGACGTTGTTGAAGGCCTTAACAAGCGCTACGTGAAAGTAGGCAAGGAAGAAGAGAAAAAGTAATTATTGATAATCAATAAACTATTTTTCAGAATTAATAGAACTCACCTATAGTCGTCGCGTGGAGTGAATGTCTCGCTTGAGGACAAGGACTGCATGCGACGACTTTTAGGTGAAAACACTTGTCACATAAGGTGGGTTCTATTAATTATGTCGAGGCGATTTTGAGAGATGTTTTGAGTAGGTTTTTGGTATGAAGAGGGAGCGAAGCGAGCTTCGTGACCGATTGAATGTCAAAAAGATACCATAACAGACTCAAAAGTGACCGAAATAATTAATTATCTTTTCTCATAATTAATAGAACCCACCATTACATCTATGGGACTTATTGATGATAGTAAAAGAGTAAACGATTTTGTTGAAGAGACGGCGGTTCTTGTGGGACTCATTACCCCACAGCAGAACGAGAGCAAAGCCAAGGAATATCTTGACGAACTCGAGTTCCTTGCCACGACCGCCGGAGCCACTACTGTGAAGAAATTCACACAGAGATGTGACTCGCCCAACAGCACATCATTTGTGGGCAAAGGCAAGTTGGAGGAAATCGCAAATTATGTGGAGGAAAACGAAATCGACCTCGTAGTGTTTGACGATGACCTTACCCCCAAGCAGACATATAATATAGAAAAGGTGGTAAAGGCCAAGGTTCTTGACCGTACAACGCTCATTCTTGACATCTTTGCAAAGCGTGCGCAGACCGCTAATGCCAAGATGCAGGTAGAACTTGCCCAGTATCAATACCTATTGCCCAGGCTTGCCGGCATGTGGACCCACCTTGAACGCCAACGAGGCGGTATCGGTATGCGTGGTCCAGGTGAAGCGCAGATTGAGACCGACCGTCGTATTATTAAGACAAAGATTTCCCTTCTCAAGGAAAAACTCGTGGCTTGGGACAAGCAGAAAACCATTCAGCGCAAGAACCGAGGCAAACTCACACGCATTGCGCTGGTGGGATACACTAATGTGGGCAAGTCAACATTGATGAATGTCCTCAGCAAGAGCGACGTTTTTGCCGAGAACAAACTCTTTGCAACCCTCGACACCACTTGCCGCAAGGTTGTGATAGAGAATCTGCCATTCCTGCTCACCGACACCGTAGGGTTCATTCGCAAATTGCCTCACCACCTGGTAGAGTCTTTCAAGACAACACTCGACGAGGTGCGTGACAGCGATATCCTTGTGCACGTCGTTGACATCTCGCATCCTCAATTTGAAGAACAGGTTGAAGTGGTGAACAAGACCTTGCAAGAGGTGTGTGATGCTGGCGACAAGGAAATGATCATGGTATTTAATAAGGTTGACCAGTTCTCTTATGTACCCAAAGATGAGGATGACCTGACGCCACGTCTGCGTGAAAACATACCTCTCGACGAACTCAAGGAAACCTGGATGGCACGCATGGCTGGTAACTGTGTATTCATCTCGGCCAAGTACAACCAGAACATGGAAGAGCTGAAAGACCTTGTTTACAAAAAAGCCAAGCAAGTGCATGCCCAGCGTTTCCCCTACAATGATTTCTTGTACCAGACCTACGAGGATCTAGAAGGATAATCAAAGCTATAATATAAAAGAAAACAATTAGAAGAGGGAGGATGAAATTGTCCTCCCTCATTCTGTCTAGATATGCTGCTGATAACTATTATTTGGAATTAAAAGCAGTCAAGAAGCATTATTTGGGCATAAAATTATTGATTCTTGTAAAGTTATTAGTGTTTTATTCTCTTAAGTTAATTTTTTTTGCTACTTTTGTAGCTAATTCCATTATCGTGACCTTTTTTGGGGAAATTTCTCCAGTGCCCCTACAGACACTAAAGGTTAGATTGAAGTCCGCGCCATGCCTAAACAGGCGATGGTAACACATCAAATGTAGAAGCGGGTATTGGGCGGGAATTACGACATAATGATAAGGCGTTCAATTGGCGCTTTGTTCTCGACGCTGAGAAACTTCGCAACTTTCATGTGCTGTCAGAACATTGCAACGATAGATGTCCTCGGGATGTGTCTATATGCGCATCCCTTATCCTGCGTATAGGGTACAAATTAACTTGTAAGGTTTTGTTGTATACTTACAAAGCGGGTTATAAGGGTGTACTATATTCATATTTGGCGTGGACTTTCGCGTTGCTCCGTTCAACAGCACAGGGCAATGCGAAGGCCTCTCAGCGTGGAACGAGCAACAATGAAAGTTCCACGTTTTATTTTTATAGCCGTTACACATTATTTTATTATAAACGACCGAATCTGGAACTATAGGTCAGTTCAAAATTCTAAAACTATGAATAAAAAAATGAACAACGAAGAACTCCAGTCACGTCGTGAGTTCTTCAAGAAAGCAGCAAAGGTTGCGTTACCTGTAGTAGCTGCAGTTGCACTTGCAAGTGCTCCCGCAATTGTTAATGCGGCTGAAGTAAACATGGGATGCGAATCTTGTCTTGGTAACTGCTCTGGTGGTTGCAAGAACACCTGTTCAGGATCATGCTCTTGCGGTTGTACTGGTTGTCGCAACTCATGCGTAGGCAGTTGCTCTTGTACTAGTCGCAAATGATGTGACAGTAATGTTTACTGAATATTAATTGACAAGTACAATTATCAAGACTCCACCATGAAAGCAATTGGCTAAAAAATAATGCCTTCTGCTTTCTTGGTGGATTCTAAAACTGATGAAAAATGAAAACAGTAAAAGGTATAGAAAAATCTTGGAAATCAAACATTGCAAAGTCTATTACATTTATTGTAACAAAAGATTGTCAGTTGGCATGTAAGTATTGCTACCTCGTTGGGAAAAACAACAAGGAACGCATGTCATGGGATACAGCCAAAAAGGCGATAGACTATATTCTTAGTCAAGAAAGTGAGATGTTAGAGGAAAGCGTTGTTTTTGATTTTATCGGAGGTGAGCCATTTCTTGAAGTTAAGTTGATGGATAAAATTTGCGATTACCTCAAGGTGGAGATGTATAATAGACAACACCATTGGTTTGATTCCTATCGTTTTAGCATTACAACAAATGGTTTAAACTATAACAATGAGGAGGTTCAACGTTTTATAAAGAAAAATAGAAATCACTTAAGTATCGCTATTACGATAGATGGTACAGAAAAAAAACATGACATAAATCGTATCTATAAAGGGTCTGGAGAAGGGTCGTATAAGGATGTTATAAAAAATATTCCGTTATGGCTAGAAGAATTTCCTTTAGAATCGACAAAAGTCACTATTAGCAGTGCGGATATTCCATACATTAAAGAAAGTGTTCTCCACTTATATAGTTTAGGAATTCATCAAGTCAACATTAATTGTGTATTTGAAGATCCATGGAAAGACGGGGATGATCTTTTATTTGAAAAACAGTTGATAGAATTGGCCGATGCTATTATTGACGGTAATCTTTACATTGATTTTGTAAATTCATTTTTTCAAGACTATATAGGGAAACCGCAAGATCCAATACGTCATAATGTTAACTGGTGCGGTGCAGGTATAATGTTAGCTGTTGACTCACAAGGATTATTTTATCCTTGCAATCGTTTTTCACAGTTCTCTTTGTCAAACAAAAAAGCATGGGTTATAGGTAATGTAAACGATGGTATTGACAAGAATAAACTTCGGCCATTCTTGACACTCAATCGTTGTACCCAGTCTCGACAAGAGTGTATAGACTGCGAAGTCGCTAGTGGATGCGGATGGTGTCAAGGTGAAAATTATGATTCTGCAGATACTCCAACCGCATATCAGCGTGCCACCGCCATCTGCAAGATGCACAAAGCACGAGTTCGCGCCAATAACTACTACTGGAACAAACTCTATCGCAAACTCGAACTTGAAGGTGTCAGCAAAATGGATATGCACAAGTTTATCAAGAAATCTAATATTCAACATACTTGTTAATTATGATACAGTACTTTGTAATATTACTTGACGATACTAGTACATCGTATTGTCATTATCAGAATCGCAAGAAAGAACATAAACTTATCTCCATAGATGATTTGAAGGCTGGTATCTTCTTTGCCATGAAGGAGAATCTAATGGTTCAGTATGTTCTTCCTGATTATGAGTTACCTATTGAATATAAAGAGGTGATGAATTCAATCGACAGCCATATCTTTGTCCCCTCTATATGTGAGGATAAGAATGCTATTGAGGTTGCCGATGTTATTGTATTTAATGAATGGTCATTACTCACGAATTGGAATTTCGATAATTCGCAGACTTGTGTTATTAGAACATCAAAGGAAGAGTACTTCAATAGTTATCTTGCATTAATGCTCGTTCTAGAAAAAACATCAAGGGTTAATATTATCTTTACGGATGTAGATACTTTTACCGATGCTGATTTTCAGAAATACAATCAGACGTTGGACACTCTTAGTTTAACCATTACTAAGGAATATGCCAAAGGACATTCTGTTCAGTTTAATTTGCTTACTGACAGAATGATGCTAAAGGAAATGAATAACTGTGGTGCAGGCGACACGAATATTACACTGGCACCCGATGGCAGGTTCTATATATGTCCTGCATTCTATTATGATGGCGTTTGTGACGGAAAGGAGATG
Organism: Sodaliphilus sp.; assembly: GCF_045598405.1. NCBI lineage: Bacteria > Pseudomonadati > Bacteroidota > Bacteroidia > Bacteroidales > Muribaculaceae > Sodaliphilus > Sodaliphilus sp. The sequence goes on along the minus strand of NZ_JAZLLZ010000037.1, from coordinate 145,986 downwards.
TCTCTTGGTGATGTGTGCCAAAAAGGGTATGCTATTGGTTCGGTAAAAGACGGACTAGACATCAAGAATCCTCAACTTTATAAACTTGACTACGCTCCTTTGTGCCGTAGTTGCGATGCTTATCATTGCAAACGATGCATTTGGCTAAATCGCAGGACAACACTTGAAGTCAACACTCCAAGCCACGAGCAATGTGTTATGGCACACATTGAACGTAATGTTGCACGTCAGCTTCTTGCAGATATCCGCACTTTGGGAACATTCATTCCTGAAAACAACATAAAAGAAATCAATTATCTCGATCCATTCGATGTTCGCAAAGAGTGGTAAAAAATTAAATTGTTATGACAAAAAAACTAGTAGGACAGGTAACTATCGAAGAAAAGAATGAGATACAGGCACTATTTGAGCGCCGCAATGGTCTCAACGAATTGGCAATGATTCTCACCGCTGAGAATGAAGCGTTGTATGAGAAACTCGTAAAGGATATGGGCGAGACTGGTACAAAGTTCCAAAACTGGTGGGACACTATGGCACAAAAGTACCAGTGGGAGAGTACACCTAACGGTAACTGGGAAATCAATTTCGAAACTTGTGAGATTTATCTTGTAACAGAATAAAAACATTATGGTATTAAATACTATTACCCTTTTTATTGGAACAACTGAACTTCTTCTTATGGGAGGAATTGCCCTTCTTCTATTTGGTGGCAAGAAATTACCAGAGATGATGCGTGGACTCGGACAAGGTGTCAAAGAGTTCAAGCAAGGTATGAATGATATTAAGGGTGAAGGCGAGAACAATGAGCCAGAACGACCAACAGGAGAAGGTGAAAACGATCCTTCGAACGGTAGCGAGGAAACTCTAGAAAAGAAGGATGGCGACCAGTAACGATAACAGCTCTATGCTTACATTTGGCGGGCATCTTGAAGTGCTCCGCCAAATGTTGTTTCGCATTCTTGGTGTAACAGGTGTGCTTGCAGCAGTCGTGTTCTGTTTCAAAGATGAGACTTGGCATTTGTTGCTTGCTCCTAGTGAATGTGATTTCTGTACGTACCAATGGATAGAATCGGCAATGCAGGCAATCGGGTTTTCTGATTTTAAATTCGATAAGTTCTATGTGAATCTTATCGCAACAGATTTGTCCTCTCAGTTTATGACGCACATCATGACTGCTGTCTATTTGGGGTTGCTCGGAGCGTCGCCTTATATCCTGTTTGAGTTATTTCGATTTATTTCTCCTGCTTTATATGAAAGCGAAAAAAAGTACTCCGTGCAGGTAGCAGCTGTTATTTATCTGCTTTTTATCCTGGGAGTACTTATGAGTTATTTTATCCTATTTCCTATCTCGTTTCGTTTCCTTGGAACGTATAGTGTAGCCGAAAGGGTGCACAGTACCATCACGCTTGATAGTTATGTAGAAACATTCACAACGCTAACTCTGATTATGGGCATAGTATTCCAATTGCCGGTTATTGCTTTTGCCTTGGCAAAGATGGAATTAATTACCTCTAATATGCTTTCGGATTATCGAAAGCACGCATTCCTTGTCATAATGCTTGTGGCAGCTATTATTACACCGCCTGATCTCATGACACTGGTACTGGTAACAATTCCGCTATACTTGCTATTTGAGTTGAGCATTAGAGTGGTCAAGTGGGTAGAGAAATAGCCTTAATCATCCTCGCCTGCAAATTTGTTCATGCCTCGGATCATGTGTCGAAGCGAACTGAGTAGTTCTTGCGACTCTTGAAGGATGTGAACCGTGAGCAGGAGCGTGTTGATGTTTTGGTTATCGTCCTGAAGCGTGTCAAGCATGTCTTTGCGGTCCTTTGATATCTGTTCCTGGACGAGCATACAATCGTCACGCAGTTTCTCGGCATCGGTAAAGTCGCCTGATTGAAGCATTGAAAGCGTTGATATAAAGAGGCCAATGACGCGGTCACGGGTGTCGATGAAATGAGCATGATAAGCAACTGGAATGGGGGAGAAGTTGTTGCCTATGTGTTCGCGCAGGGGGTCGTTGATGCGTTTCATGCAGTATAGCATTTGCTGGCAAGAATTGATGCCAAGGAAATACCAGGTGTTACGCTGTATTATTGTGAGCGGGTCAAGTCGTCGCATCACAATGATCTCGCGGCGCCGCTGGCGTTTGAGTTCCTTGCGTTCGTCGTCGATAAGTCCGGAACCACGTTTCAACGTGCGGTATTCTTCATTGATGAAACTGTCGGTAGCACTACGGTAGTTTTCAATGACAAATTCCAGTCGAGAGGCGTTCCCCTTGCGAATGTGTTCACAAAGCAGTTGCCATACTTGTGACTTTTCGCGAGTTCTCATCATCTGCTTGAACAGCGTGTCTTCTTCGGTAACTGACTCCTTGAACTTCTTATTGCTGCGTATGAGCAGGAAAATAGCAAGGGCGATTGCACACAGCATGGCAATGTAACTGCCAAAGTGAAGAGCATTGGTAACAAGATAGCAAGCAATAAATGCTGCTCCTGCCGTGATAAACCATCCTCCAATCACGCTCAACACGCCAGTGATGCGGAACACAGCGCTCTCGCGGGTCCATGCACGGTCGGCAAGGCTAGTTCCCATTGCCACCATGAATGTGACGTAGGTTGTGGAGAGAGGCAATTTCATGCTTGTGCCCAGAGCCACGAGAAGTCCTGCAAGCACGAGATTGACTGCTGCTCGTATCTGGTCAAAGGCAGCCCCTTCGGGCAATATCATGGTGTCGCTATTGAAGCGAGAATCTATCCATTTGCCCACCGATGCTGGCACATACTTCACAATGCCTCCAGCCATTCTAGATGAGGTGCGCACAATGGTGCGGGCCACAGCTGATGAACCAAACATTTCGTCACCTTCGTCCTGACGGCTGAGGTCAACACTTGTCTTCACCACGTTTTGCGCTTTCTTGGAGTACACCAGCGACAATACCATCACTACACCGGCTGCCACTAAAAATATAGAGGGAGTGTGGGCACTCTCCATAAGTGATGTCATCATGTACCCGTCGGGGGTTCCGCTGCCATTAGCAGCATAGTCTTGATAAGCCTCCAGTCCTGTGAGTGGAACACCGATGAAGTTCACAAGGTCATTACCGGCAAACGCCATAGCGAGGGCAAAGGTACCAAGCAGAACAACAAATTTGAGTACTGGCAACTTGAAAGCACTGGCAATAGTCATTATCACTGAGAAAACAAGCATGCAGCCACCAATTATATACCAAGTGTAGGCATTAATGATCTCTTTCACTTCTGGCGTCATGAAATTGCTGCCTTTGAGTCCGTTTATAAGCAAGAACCAAATGATGCTTGTCACGGCAATTCCGCCGAAAATTCCGATTTTCAAAGAACTGCTGGTGAGTCCACCAGTATTATTATTTATAGATGTTGACTTGCCATTCACACGATATGTGAACGTGAACACCATTCGGGCAATCCACTGGACGACGGAACCAAGCACGAAGGCTATGGCAACGCTCAAGAATATACCCATGATAACGCTTATCGCCTTCTCGGTGTTGAGCAAGTCGCCTAATGACAAAAGAGTGCCGTCGGCCATGGTTGTGCCGTGAATAATCTTCAACAAAGCAATAGCAAAGGCACCTCCGAGCAATTCAAACACCATGCTGACGGTTGTCGATGTGGGCATGCCCAGCGTGTTGAACACGTCGAGCAGAACAACATCAGTCACCATCACGGCCAGGAAGACGCACATCACATCGAAAAACGAGAAATACTCGGGTGTCATGATTCCATGACGGGCCACGTCCATCATGCCATTGCTCATTGCCGCTCCTGCAAACACACCTATGGCAGCAATTAAGACAATCGTGCGGAACTTTGCTACCTTTGCTCCGATTGCAGAGTTTAAAAAGTTAACGGCATCATTGCTGACACCCACCACGAGATCAAATATCGCCAGCAGCATGAGGAATGCGACGATAATAATAAAAATAGTGTTCATACTGATTATTTTGCTAGATAATTTATGAGGAAGTAAATCATTACAATTACCAACACTCGAAAGCAGTTATAATACAACCTGATTTTCTTTGCTTTTTCAACGTCCATAGTCTCTTGTTTTTTTATGTGCAGCAAAGGTCGTTTTAAGGTGTTAAGTTCAGGTTACAAACGTGTGACAATATTATGACAAAAACTGATTTAACAGTATTTTGCAAGAATGTAATAACTTTGAAACATCTTCTTAATAACTTTGCAACAAATTTGTGAAACATCATTTATGGACACGTTTATCAACCTACTTAGTCTCATAGGCTCACTTGGATTGTTTCTCTTCGGTATGAAGATCATGAGCGAGGGACTTGAAAAGTTTGCAGGCGAGCGCTTGCGCAACATTCTCGCTGCAATGACCCGAAATCGCTTCATGGGAGTATTGACAGGTATTACCGTCACGGCACTCATCCAGTCGTCATCAGCCACAACCGTCATGGTGGTTTCGTTTGTCAACGCGGGATTAATGAACCTTACACAAGCCATCGGTGTCATCATGGGTGCCAATGTGGGAACCACAGTCACTGCATGGATTATTTCTGCAATAGGTTTCAAGGTGAACATCGCAGCCATGTCGTTGCCGTTGCTAGCGATAGGCGTTCCTCTGGTATTCTCGGGCAACAGCAAGCGCAAGTCGATAGGAGAGTTTGTTTTTGGTTTCTCATTCCTGTTCATGGGATTAAGTTTTCTCCAGCAGGCGGCTACCGATCTTAATATAGGTGCTATGGTAGCGACTATGCTGTCACATGTTGCCGATGGCGGATTTTTCACGATTATCTTATTCGTGATAGTGGGTGCTCTCGTCACTATGCTAGTTCAGGCATCGGCTGCTACAATGGCTATCACGCTTATGCTCTTTGACATGCACATTCCCGGATTTGGACTCGAGCAGGCCGCGGCCTTAGCGATGGGACAAAACATAGGCACAACTATCACGGCAGTTATGGCATCGATAACCGCTGGCACCCAGGCTCGTCGTGCAGCTCTTGCTCACATGTTCTTCAATGTGTTTGGCGTTATTGTGGTACTTGTGTTGTTTTATCCGTTCTGCAATGCTATCAGTTGGTTTGTGGAGGAATTCATGGGTGTAGCCAATAATGACCTGTTCAAACTATCGGCTTTCCATACAGCTTTCAACATTTTCAACACACTCTTGCTCATTGGCTTTGTGAAGCAGATAGAGCAATTTGTGTGTCGTGTTCTCCCTGTAAAGGAGGAAAAGGAAGACCATGGCTTGAAGTTCATCACAGGCGGTTTGCTCTCTACTGCCGAGTTATCTCTGCTTCAAGCACGCAAAGAAATTGTGCTATTCGGCGAGCGTTGTCAGAAGTCATTTAACTATGTCATTTCAATGCATGAAATTGAAAAAGAGTCGGAGTTCACCACTATGTTTAATAAGGTGGAAAAATATGAGACTATCACCGACAATATGGAATATGAAATTGCTCATTACCTGCAGCAAGTGAGTGAGGGGCGCTTGTCGGATGATGGTAAGCGCCAGGTACAACGCATGTTGCGCGAGGTTGACGATCTAGAAAGCATAGGTGACTGCTGTTACAACCTTGCACGCACGCTCAACCGCAAGCGCAAAAATTGTGAAGAGCATTTCACCAGCGGACAACTGCAGCAAATTAAGACCATGGAGCAGCTTGTGGGTAAGGCATTATCAATCATGGTTGACACATTGAATCAACCCGAGGGTGAAGGACATGATATATCGCGTAGTTATGAGCTTGAGAATGAAATAAATAATTTGCGCAAAAATCTGCGCAACGAGAATACGCAGAACATTGCTGCCGGACAATATGACTACAAGCTGGGCGCGTTTTACATTGACTTCATTAACGGGCTGGAATCTCTTGGCGATTATGTCCTCAATGTTGTGCAAAGCAAGGCAAGGCAAAAAGTTGCATAAAGGATTTATATTGAGTTCAACAATTTAAGTGTTGTTACAATATTGTTAAATATAGCACTAGAGTAATGATTTATATCATTTATTAGATTTTTAATGCCTATCTTTGCATTATAAATTTTTATCTCATGGCAAAGAAGATTCTTATAGTTGATGACGAACCTGATATACTGGAAATACTTCGTTTCAATCTAGAAACAGAAGGGTATGACATTGTCACAAGCGAAGCACCCTATGACCTCAAGTCCGAGTTGCCTGACTTGATTTTGCTTGATGTGATGATGACTCCCAAATCGGGGTTCGAGTGGGCAAAGGAATTGAAATCGGACGCGCTCACTGCACACATTCCCATCATTTTTTGCACGGCAAAGACCACCGAAGAGGATATGCTGACGGGCTTTGGGCTGGGAAGCGATGATTACATCTGCAAACCGTTTCGCATCAGTGAAGTAAAGGCACGTGTTGCAGCAGTGTTGCGTCGCACAGCTAGCGACAAGCCATCATTAGATGACCAGTCTATCATCAAATATGAAGGAATCCAGATGGACCTGAACCGAAAAGAATGTTTAGTGGATGGGGTAGAAGTGTCATTCACAAAACTCGAATTTGAAGTTCTGTCTTTGTTGCTCAGTTCTCCTGGCCAGGTTTTCTCCAGAGAGAAAATCCTGCACACCGTGTGGCCCGACGATACCATCGTGCTTGACCGAACGGTCGATGTGAACATTACCCGCATACGCAAGAAAATAGGACGATATGGCGAGTATTTAAGAACTAAGTTTGGATATGGTTATCTGTTTGAAAAATGACTAAATGGAATCTCGCTAACACAATATTTATGACAGCGACAACCTTAGTGGTTGTTTTTACTATCAGCTTTGGTGTCTATGAGTATAATCGTGAGCACGCCTTCCGTTGCGACATCCTGCATGCCCAACTGCAACTGAACAACTACACACGAGGCGACACATCAATACGTGTTACTGTGATTGATACCCTGGGTAATGTGAAGTATGACAGTCATGAACAGGACCTTGCAGGGATGGGGAATCACTTGAAACGCAAGGAAGTTCAGGAAGCATTGGCCCATGGCACAGGCTACGACATCAAGCGCAAATCCAATACTAATGGCGAGAAATATTTCTATTCGGCAACTTATTTTCCTGAGCGAGGCGAGATAGTGCGCTCGGCTGTTCCTTATTCGGCTCCACTGACAGCAAGCCTTGAACGTGATTACACATTCTTGTATTATACAGCAGGCATCCTCGCCCTAGTTGCAATAGTGCTGTATTTCCGTTCTCGCCTCACTTATAGTGAACAAGAAAAGCAACGCATAAAACGCCAACTCACCGAGAATGCTGCGCACGAACTGAAAACACCGGCAGCAACTATAAGCGGATACCTAGAAACTATTGTTGAAAATCCAACAATGCCAGAGTACAAACGCAATGAATACATCGAGCGATGCTATGCACAGAGTCAACGAATGAGCAGGTTGCTCTCAGACATGAGCACACTCACGCAGCTGGAGTCGTCACCCTCGTCGGTACCTGATAGAGCTGGAACTGTTGACATCACTAAAATACTCTATCAACTTGAAGAAGAAACCAAATTCCAGTTTGAGAGCAAAAACATTGAACTCAAGCTTGATATCCCTGAAAAAATACCTGTGCAAGCCGATGCAGCCTTGATGTACTCAATGTTGCAGAATATTTTTAGTAACACGCTTGCCTATGCCACCGGAGCAACATATTTTAGAGTGACTGCCGAGGAAGACAGCACCCCCTTTGGCAAGGGGCGTGGCAAGGATTGGGTCCTTCGTTTCATAGACAATGGGGTGGGAGTGTCAAGCGAACATCTTCCACATCTTTTCGAACGATTTTATCGCACTGACAAGGGTCGCTCGCGTCGTCTTGGTGGCACGGGACTGGGACTTGCTATCGTCAAGAATATCGCTGTGCGTTACGGTGGCTATGCCACGGCAGCAAACACAGTGGGCGGCGGCTTGACAATCGAAATAGGAATAAAAGATATGTAACAAATCATGCTTTCTCTTGAACAGTAAAAGCATGATTTCTAATCCAATTAGTCGAATAATACTGAATAAAAGAGGCGCGATGCTGCGGATATGTCCGTTGCATCGCGCCTGCGCTTATGCCGTATATTTTACTTCACTATTGTGATAAATTCTTCCTCGCTCTTGACTTTCTTGCCGTTGACATAATAGTCAGGATCCGAAAGGCTTCCCATTCCGTTGTCGATTTGCAATGAGTCGGTAAATTCGTCGGTCCAGTGGATTACAAAGACGGGGCATTGAGCAAGTTCGATGCCAATGGGGGCACTGGTGCTCACCCACAGGTGAGGACGGTCGAAGTTGCAGAACTTGATAATATAGGGGAACTGGTAGTTCTCGGGAGGTGTAACTTCATTGCCTGCAACCGTTGAGTCGGCTGCGGCAGTGTAATCCTCGTCGTAGGGGGTTATTGCCAGTGTGTCGCGGAATTCGCCTGCAATTACTTCAAACCACAGGTCGTTTACATTGATTTTACCGGGCCTTGACACTGTATCGAGCTTGTTGTTACCATTCTGATCCACTACTTTAATATAATATGAAATATAGGGATAGCGTTGACATGAATAAAGTATGCTTATAATTGCAGCTGCAAAAGCGATTGTGAGTAATTTCTTCATCTGTTAGTGATTTTTAGATTGTTGCAAAGGTAATGAAAATGTACCATTCGGCAAAATTTTACTAATAAGTGTACTCAATTATTTGTCGTGGTTGGTAAAGTACATGGCATGAGGTGATTGTGAAAAATGGGAGGCAGTCGTGAAACCACCTCCCATTGTAAAATGTAATTGTTCTAGGATTAGCCTAGGAGTTCTTTCATCTTGTCCATTGCGGCGCCCAGTCCCTCGGTATTGCGTCCGCCGGCTTGTGCAAGACCAGGTTGTCCTCCGCCACCGCCCTGGATGAGCTTGGCAGCTTCCTTGACAACATTGCCAGCTTTCATGCCTTCCTTCACGAGGTCGTCGGTAAACATGACCGTGAGCATGGGTTTGCCTGCGTCTTGTGTAGCAGCAAGGAAAGCAGTGCGCTGTGCACCGTCGGCCTTAATTGCGAGGGCGACACCACGCACTACGTCGGCCATGACATTACCGCTGAGTGTGGCAACATTGATTCCATTGATCTCCTCAGCTCTCTCCAGCAGGCTAGACTTGAGGTTGTTGATGCGATCCTGTACAAATCCTTCGATTTGTTTCTGCAATGCAACATTCTCGGCAAGCGATTTCTTGATAGCAACGAGGGCATCGGGAGCGTTGTTGAGCATAGCGCGTATTTCAAGCATTGTGTCCTGAAGGCCGTCGAGCATGTTCTCAACTTCCTTGCCAGTCACAGCCTCGATGCGACGAATGCCGGCAGCTACTGACCCTTCGCTAACGATTCTAATCATACCGATGTTACCAGTATTGACAACGTGTGTACCGCCGCAGAGTTCAACCGAGTTGCCATACTTGATGACACGCACTTTGTCGCCATATTTCTCGCCGAAGAGAGCCATAGCGCCCATTTCGCGTGCAGCATCGATGGCCATGTCGCGGTGTTCCTCTCGTGCAATCGCTCCACGAACCATCGCGTTAGCAACATGCTCAACTTCTCTTATCTCCTCGGGAGTAACTTTTTTGAAGTGAGAGAAGTCAAAACGCAGTGCATGAGCATCAACATAAGAGCCTTTCTGCTCTACATGTGTGCCCAGAACTTGACGCAGAGCCGAGTGAATGAGGTGAGTTGCAGTGTGATTGCACTCAATGGCGTGACGCATCTCCATGTCGATTGCTGCATGAACAGGCGCCGCAGGATTACTAGGCAGCTTCTTTGCTATGTGCACGGGAAGATTGTTCTCGCGTTTTGTGTTAGTGATTTCGATTACTTCATCGCCCACTGTGAGTGTGCCGTGGTCGCCAACCTGGCCACCCATTTCGGCATAGAACGGAGTTTTGCCGAGCACAATCTGATAGAACTCGTTGTTCTTTTGCTTCACTTTGCGATAACGCAAAATTGCAGTGTCGCACTCGGTGCTGTCATATCCCACAAACTCTGTGACGCCTTCTTGGAGTTCAACCCAGTCGGTTGCTTCTACTTGCGCGGCATTGCGAGCACGCTGTTTCTGCTTCTGCATTTCAGCATTAAAGTCTTCCTCGTTAACGGTCATGCCGTTCTCTTTAAGGATGAGTTGTGTGAGGTCGAGGGGGAAACCATAAGTATCATAGAGCACGAATGCTTCACGTCCTTCAATAGCGTTTTTACCACCAGCCTTGGCATCGGCTATCACCTTGTCGATGAGCTTCATGCCGGTTTCGAGGGTGCGCAGGAATGAATCTTCTTCCTCCTTTGTTACATGCTTGATGAGATCGGCTTGTGCGGGCAGTTCGGGGTAAGCATCGCCCATTGACTCAATGAGTGTATCAATCATCTGGTACATAAATGCTTCCTTAAGGCCGAGGAATGTGTAGCCATATCGCACGGCACGACGCAAGATGCGACGAATCACATAACCTGCCTTTGCATTGCTGGGCAACTGGCCGTCGGCGATAGAGAATGCAATGGTGCGCACATGGTCAGAAATGACGCGCATTGCCACGTCAACGTCGTTATCTTTGCCATAAGTTTTGCCAGAGATTTCACCCACTTTCTTAATGAGTGGCTGGAACACGTCGGTGTCATAGTTTGACTTTACGCCACTCAATGCCATACACAGGCGTTCAAATCCCATACCGGTGTCAATCACGTGGAGTGGGAGAGGCTCGAGCGAACTGTCGGCTTTGCGGTTATACTGCATGAACACGAGGTTCCAGATCTCAATTACCTGGGGATTATCTTTGTTTACTAGCTGTGCTCCAGGAACTTTGGCTTTTTCTTCCTCGCTACGCAAGTCGATGTGAATCTCCGAGCAAGGACCACAGGGGCCTGTATCGCCCATTTCCCAGAAGTTGTCTTTGCGGTTGCCGTTGATAATGTGGTCGGCGGGCAGATGTTTTTCCCAGTAGCCTGCAGCTTCGTTGTCGCGCTCAAGACCTTCGGCGGCATAGCCCTCAAATACTGTTGCATAGAGCAATTTCGGGTCAATCTTCATCACGTCAACAAGAAATTCCCAAGCATAGTCAATGGCTTTCTCCTTGAAATAATCGCCAAAAGACCAGTTGCCCAGCATCTCAAACATGGTGTGGTGGTAAGTGTCATGACCTACCTCTTCCAAGTCGTTGTGCTTACCGCTCACGCGCAGACATTTCTGTGAATCGGCAACAGTGCTCCATTGAGGTGCTTTGTTGCCAAGGATGATGTCCTTGAACTGGTTCATACCTGCATTAGTGAACATCAATGTGGGGTCATCTTTGATAACCATGGGAGCCGAAGGCACAATGTGATGGCCTTTCTCCTCAAAGAATTTCTTAAATGATTCGCGTATTTCTTTTGCTGTCATTGTGTTATGTTGTTTTATGTTTATTCTCTGAAATATATCTGCAAAGTTACTTGATAAAATCGGGTTATGCAAGTTTTTGCACTTAATTACATTACTGCCTTTACTATGCGACGCACATTATCGGCACGTCCCATAGTGTAGAAGTGCAATGCTGGCACGTCGTTTTGCAGCAAGTCATTGCACTGTGCTATGCACCATTCTACCCCTGCCTCATACTGGCTTTCTTTGTCGTTGTATTGCTGTATCTTGGCAACCAGCTCGTTGGGAATGTCGAGGTGGAATGCCTGTGGAATAGACTGAATTTGCTTTGCACTTGACAACGGTTTTAAGCCAGGTATAATGGGGACGTTAATGCCCGCTTTCCTGCAAAGATCTCGGAACTGGTAGAACTTCACGTTGTCAAAAAACATTTGAGTGACAACATAATGGGCACCGGCATCTACTTTTTGCTTCAAGTGCATGATGTCAATATCAATGTTTGCTGCCTCAAAGTGTTTCTCGGGGTATCCTGCAACACCAATACAGAAATCAGTGCTGATTCCATTCTTGATGCTGGGGTCTAGATACACACCATTATTCAGGTGGTCTATCATTTCAACCAGTTCGCTTGAATGTGAGAATCCATCGGGTTCGGGAATGAAACGGCGATAGCCCGGCTCGGCATCGCCACGCAGCGCAACGACATTGTTTATTCCCATAAAATGCAGGTCGAGCAATTCGCTCTCAATCTTTGCAGCCGAGGCGCCTCCACATATCACGTGAGGCACAATGCTGATGTCGAAACGCTGCATGATTGCTCCCACTATGGCAAGTGTGCTGGGACGCTTTGAGAGAGTCATCTTGTTGTAGGTGCCGTTATCGTTCAAGATATATTGGACCTCGTCACGATGGCATGTCACATTAATAAATGCCGGGTCGAGATCTACCAACGCCTCGATAGACTTGTGCAGCACGTTCACGTCGCTTCCCTTGAGTGGGGGAACTAGTTCAAAACTCACGAAGGGTTCACCCTTGCGTTGATTTATTATGTCAGTTACTTTAGGCATTTCCTTATTCTGGTTTCGTAATCATTATTTTGTTTATCATCAACATTCTCCACAGCAAAATAGTGAGCATCGGGGTGGGAGATGAGCATACCGCACACCGAGGTTGATGGATTGATTGAATAATTCTCGGTGAGAGAAATTCCCAACACATTATGAGCGTCGAGCAGGTCAAAAGCGATTTTCTTGAGACGGTGGTCGGGGCAGCAGGCATATCCAAAGGCAGGCCTGATGGATTGTGCCTTGCCGAATGCTGCATGCTCAATGTGTTGTGCTGCTGCTTCGACAAGTCTTGCCGAGAGCGCATGTAACATGATGTGCTCGTAGGACTTGCTGTCTGTCGCATGGTCATGAATCTTGGCAGTGACAGCAAATAGACCGATGGGCGTAACCTCTGTTTCACTGAAATAGTCGGAGAGACATTCGCATTTACCGCTCTGGCTGCGATGCATGGGCAAGGTGCCAACTCCCGGGAGTTCAATATCATTCCCGTTTTTCAGCGCCGGATAGAATTTTACAACCGATTCAAGTGAGATGAGCTTGTCATCAATGGCTTTGTCAAGAAGCCGTTTTGCTTCAAGCAGCGTTGAACGGGCCTCTTCGTTTTCCAATACGGTTTCTAACGACTCTCCCTTGAATCCCCAGAAAGCCAAAAGCATGCGCCAGTCAATTTTATCTTTAACACGCTTTATGTCGGCATTGAGATGTGCATTATTCAGTTCTTCGACATTGAAAATGGATTGCGTCTTGCGTTGTACTGCATGATTGTTTGCCTGGCTATAACTGTAGGCCGCGGTCTCCATCTGCTTTTTATTGTATGACTCAATTATGCACGATTGTTCTGCTCGATTCTTTTCAATGGTAGCATCATGGTCGCGAGCAAGTTCCTTGGCAATAATGGCACAATGCGAGGCATCTCGGCTATAGAAAACACCTGGTGAATATAATGGGGATAATTTCACCGCAGTGTGGACTGCCGATGTAGTGGCGCCACCCACCTGAATGGGCGTTTTAATTCCCTCTTTCTCAAAAAGCATGCACAAGTTTTCCATCTCTTTGAGTGATGGGGTGATCAGTCCGCTCACTGCCACCATGAGAGGATGTGTGCGCCGCACAGTTTCAAGAATACTCTGGTTATCAACCATCACGCCAAGGTCAACGACATCGAAGCCATTGCACGACAAGATGATAGACACGATGTTCTTGCCTATGTCGTGAACATCCCCTTTTACGGTTGCAAGTACAATCGTGTGCCTGTAGTTGGTGGCTGATGAGTTGTTTTGTGACTCAATGACAGGTTGTAATATTTCTACAGCCTCGCGCATCACACGAGCCGACTTTACCACTTGCGGCAGGAAGAGTTTGCCGCAAGCAAACATATCGCCCACGTCTTTCATGCCTTGCATCAATGGACCTTCAATAATCGCCAGGGCGTTTCCGTTGTTCTCTTCCAGGGAACGAGCCATGAGTGATTCCAAGTTGTCACTGCGGCCCTTGACCAAGGATTGGGAAATGAGTTGGGATACTGTTAAGTCTTTCTCGCTGCTTGTTGTGTCGGCTTGGTTGGTTGATGACTCGGCAAGCGAGGCTGCTATATCTACCATGTCCTGGGTCGCATTGTCCGAACGATTGAAAATAAGGTCTTCGGCTGATTTCAGCAGGCTTGGTTCTATTTCGTCGTAAGGAATAATCATGCCAGGATTCATGATAGCCATGTCAAGTCCTGCTTTTATTGCATGATACAAGAATACCGAATGCAATACTTTGCGCACTAGGTTATTACCTCTGAATGCGAACGATAAGTTTGACAGTCCGCCGCTAGTCTTTGCATGTGGAAGATTTGTTTTAATCCATTCAACCGCACGAATATAATCTAGGGCATATAGCGCATGTTCACTAATTCCTGTGCCTATCGACAAGATATTTGGGTCAAAAATCATATCCTCGCATGGGAACCCGTTAGAAACAAGAAGGTTATATGCTCGCTGGCATATTTCGACCTTCCTGTCGTAGGTTGTCGCTTGGCCTTTCTCGTCAAATGCCATTACAATCACGGCGGCTCCCAATCGCTTGAGTTCATCGGCTTTGGCAAGGAACGCTTCCTCGCCGTCTTTAAGGCTTATGGAATTGACTATGCACTTGCCCTGCGAGTTTTTTAGTGCTGTCACGATTGTATCCCATGAGGATGAGTCGATCACAAGAGCGGCCCGTGCTACCATAGGCTCGGCCGAGATATATCTTACGAACGTGCGCATTTCTTGAACCGAATCAAGCATTGCGTCGTCCATGTTGATATCAATTATGGGACTGCCATTCTCAATCTGGTCAGATGCAATAGTCAGTGCCTCGTCATATTTTTTTTCGGCAATCAAACGCGCAAATTTGCGAGATCCTGCCACATTGTTTCGTTCGCCTATATTGATAAAATTGGTAACCTCTCGGTCAATTACCACATTTTCCAGACCTGCTACTGCGCAGCGCTTGTCGTAGGCAGGAATGACTCGAGGTGGGAGGTTGCGCATTGATGTCGCTATTGCCTTGATGTGTGCAGGTGTGGTGCCGCAGCAACCGCCCGCAATGTTGATGCATCCCTGTCGTGCCAAACCGCTTAACTGCTCGGCCATGTAGGCAGGAGTGTCACAGTAGTTGCCCATCTCGTCGGGCAAACCGGCATTGGGGTGTAGGCTGAATGCAACTGGCAATGACGGCGCAAGTTGCTCGACGGCGTATTTTAGGTCGGCAATGCCAAAAGAGCAGTTAAACCCAAAAGAAAGAATGGGGTAGTGCTTTATGCTTGTGAAAAACGCTTGTGCGCTTTGCCCTGTAAGCGTGTGGGCATTGCGGTCATTAATGGTGATTGACACCATGACAGGCATGATAGAACCTCGCTTGTTGTTTGTCTTGTCGATTGCATAAAGTGCGGCTTTGGCATTAAGCGTGTCATAACAGGTCTCAATGAGAATCACGTCCACGCCACCGTCGATGAGCGCCTGCGCCTGGGTGCGGTAAGCGTCAGATAAAGTGTCAAAGTCAATTGCTCTTGATACGGGATCATTCACGTCGTGAGGCATAGTCAGAGATTTGCTGGTGGGTCCCATCGAACCTGCTACCCATATCTTACGGTCCACAACGGCATCGGCTGCCTCACGGGCTATTCTTGCACCTTCGAAATTCAATCTATACACATATTCCTCTAAACAGTAATCGCTTTGGGACACCACGTTAGACGAAAATGTATTAGTGGTGATAATATCGGCTCCGGCTTCGATATAAGCATCGTGAATTGACCTCACTGCTTGTGGTGCTGTGAGATTGAGAACATCGTTGTTGCCTTTTAAATCGACAGCATGAGTAACAAACATCTTGCCTCTGAATTGACTCTCGTCAAGATTTAGAGACTGCACCATCGTGCCGAAGGCTCCATCAAGTATGACAACGCGTTGAGAGAGAACGTCTTTTAAATTCATTGTGGTTGCTTATTTAAACCATTCGTCAATTAAATTCTTGCAGTGTCCTGGAATGACAATGTGATGGTTGCCTATGGGACGAGTCAAGAAATACTTGGAGTCGTGTCTGTTGTCAAGAGCAATTAATTGTTGCGTGCGGCACAGGCCGGGTTCATTCTGGCATTTGACCAGCGTTCCCTCGGCAGCGAAATATCTGGTCAAGTCTCCAGAAATCTTGAACACGGTGATGGGGCCAGCTGGCGAAAATCCCACAATACCCACTCCAAGTCCTGATTCAAAGTGCGTGTCAAGTTTGAAACTATCTACCATGTCAAATGGTATCGTGCAATGCGCCATCAGCATTTGGCCGGTGTCAGGGTTGATAGTCGAGGCGTTACATTGAAATCCTGACAGGCCTGTGAGCGCGTGTGCAACAAGCATTGACAGCATGGCAGGCACATCGCCCTCGCATGTGGCAACTACGCCCTCGCTGTTAAACCTTGCCAGAGCTACACACCCTGTGTTCTTGACAGCAGTGAGCAGGTCAAAGCACCTTATTGTGAAACCATTAAGCCCATGCCTTTTTACTATTGCTTTAAGAGCGATATAAATGCGCTCGGCACCGATAAGATTCTTGCTGATGACTGCGTCCTGGGTGTGATGAGCCAAAGGGCTGTTAATGTCCATTTTCTCGAGTGCATTGTATTCATCAATGACTTCGCTCATGGGAATGTCGATAATCTCAACGCCCAGTTTGCTTTTTACTTCAGCATAGTCGGCCTGACTAGAAATCAGCCAGTCTGACGGAGCGCCTATCACGCCTAGTTTCTTGCCAGCAACAGTCCTTTGAGCACGTCCCACTTGCACTAATGTGGTCAATCGGTCGTGTATATAAGCAGCATCGCCGTGTATGATTTCGCCCGATAATGAATTGTTGTTAAGGAAAGACAAGATTTCCATTGATGCGGCTAGCGAATTGTTGTGTCCCGAAGTTAATAAGTAAAACTTGCGGGTGCTGTGAAGCAATTCGGGCAACAGGCTCTTGAAAATTCCTTCGGTCCCGCCTGTGCGCACAAAGATGACATCAAGATCATGAGTCCCATAGTCTTCAAAAGAATCTAACTTCAACGTATAGTCACAATTCAATGATGAAAGAAAGGTTTTAGATGTCTCATCAATGACCTGCGCATTGTGTAAACTCGAAGTGAGAGTGTATATATAAATGCCTTTCATAACCGTAATTTCTAATAATTAGTACAAAGATAGCACATTTCGCTGTGATAATTACCATGTTTTTATAAAAAAATAAATTATTCATTTTGTATTGAGCACTATTTGCAGTAAATTTGCAAAAAAATTGAACGAATGGGATTTTTTAGTTTTTTCAGCAAAGAGAAAAAGGAGACGCTTGACAAAGGCTTGTCTAAAACCAAAGAAGGTGTATTTGCCAAACTGGCCCGTGTGGTAGCAGGCAAATCAACCATTGACGATGATGTCCTTGACGACCTGGAAGAGGTATTTGTGACCTCCGACGTGGGCGTGAAGACTACCGTCAAGATTTTAGACCGTATTCAAGCCCGAGTGAAGAAGGACAAATATGTCAACACTGCCGAGTTGAATGACTTGTTGTGTGACGAAATTACCCAGATGCTGGTTGATAACAACAATGCCGGCATGGAAGATTTCACTGTTGCCGAGGATAAGAAACCTTATGTGATCATGGTGGTGGGTGTTAATGGCGTGGGTAAAACCACAACCATCGGCAAACTTGCTTACCAGTTCAAGAAGGCTGGCAATAAAGTTGTCCTTGGGGCTGCCGACACTTATCGTGCAGCTGCCGATGAGCAGCTTGAGATATGGGGACAGCGTGTTGACGTGAAAGTAATCAAGCATAACATGGGCACCGATCCTGCATCAGTTGCGTTTGACTCTGTTTCGTCGGCCAAAGCCCAAGGTGCCGATGTGGTTATCATCGACACCGCAGGACGCCTCCACAACAACGTGGGCCTCATGCGCGAGTTGACCAAAATCAAGGATGTGATGCGCAAGGTCGTGCCTGATGCTCCTCACGAAGTACTGCTCGTGCTTGACGGATCTACAGGACAGAACGCCTTTGAACAGGCAAAACAGTTTGTGGCTGCAACCGAGGTTAACGCTCTGGCTATCACTAAACTTGACGGAACAGCCAAGGGCGGTGTCGTGATTGGTATCAGCGACCAGTTCCAGATACCCGTCAAGTATATAGGCCTAGGCGAGGGTATGGAAGACCTACAGATTTTCCGCAAAGAAGAATTTGTAAAATCATTATTCGGCAAGTGAGAAAAAACAAAATCGACATAATCTCATTGGGATGCTCAAAGAATCTTGTTGATTCAGAGCATCTCATTCGTCAGTTCCAGGCATCAGGTTACACGATAGAGCACAATCCCTCTAGAGTCACTGGCGAGATTGTGGTTGTCAACACATGCGGCTTCATACGCGATGCCCAGGAAGAGTCTATCAATACTATCCTTGAACTAGGCGAAGCAAAGCGTCAGGGCAAGTTTAAGAAACTCATTGTGATGGGTTGTCTTGCCGAGCGTTTCATGGCCGACTTGATTGACGCATTGCCCGAGGTTGACCATTTCTATGGTAAGTTCAACTGGACCAAGATGCTGGAAGACCTAGGTAAGTCTTACCGGGAGGACATCGCTAGCGAACGTTACCTAACAACGCCGCCTCACTATGCTTACCTCAAAATCTCGGAAGGTTGCAACCGGTTCTGTGCTTTCTGCGCGATTCCTCTTATCACTGGCAGGCACAAGTCGGTGCCCATGGAGCAGCTGCTTGATGAGGTGCGCAACCTAGTGAAGCAAGGCGTGAAAGAATTCAATGTCATTGCCCAGGATCTTTCTTCTTATGGTTTAGATCTTTATGGAGAAATGAAACTGCCCGAGTTGATTGACCGCATGGCGCAGATTGACGGAGTGGAATGGATTAGGTTGCACTATGCCTATCCCACGCAATTCCCCTACGACATCCTCCCCGTGATGTCACGCCACGACAATGTGTGCAAGTATCTAGACATTGCATTGCAGCATGTCAGTGACACGGTGCTTGACAACATGCGTCGTCACATAGGCAAGCAGGAAACGTTGGAGCTAATAGCGCGCATCAGGCGTGAAGTGCCGGGAATACACATTCGCACTACGCTCATGGTGGGATTTCCTGGCGAAGGCGACGATGAGTTCAATGAACTTGTTGATTTCGTGAAGAAAGCACGGTTTGAACGCATGGGAGCATTTGCTTACAGCGAAGAGGCGGGCACCTATGCCGAGAAAAACTACGACGACATAATTCCGCAAGACGTGAAAGACGAGCGCCTCCAGATTATCATGGATGTGCAAGAAAGCATCTCTCAAGACCTGCAAGACTCTAAAGTGGGAGAGGTTTTCAAAGTGATTATTGACCGCGAGGACGAAGACTACTACGTGGGACGAACGCAATGGGATTCGCCCGAAGTCGATCCCGAAGTGCTGATTGAAAAGAAACTGCAAATGAAAGTGGGAGAGTTCTATAATGTGAGAATCACTCAGGCTCTGCCATTTGAACTCATGGGCGAAGTTGAAGGTTAATCTTCAGCTTCGTTTTTTTTCTTCCTCTGTTTTAGGCTCTGATAATTCTTCGACGTCATGTTTTCTATATTTGTCGGAGTAAGTCCTTGACAGTTGCTGGTCGTGCTCGCGTCTCACCTTGTCGCGCTTGCGCAAAATCACATATACCAGCAGTATGATGCACAGGCTCACACCTATCACGCCGAAGTAGAACAGATAATCTCCATTCAGAAAATGCTCTCGCCCCATGTAAGCAATAACGCCTAGATAGGCCAGCAGGGCTAGCGGCACAATAGTAACTTTATTGGATTTCTTCATCTTCAATTTCGCTGTAATATTTTGAATTTTCGGCAACAAACTGCCCAGAGTTCAAGTGTTTGTATATATTGATGCAAGCCCATGCATCGATTGATGCATATTTTTGTTGCGCCTCGCTCAACTGATCGGCTTCCCAGTTGCTGAGCTGCTGACCTTTAGAGATTCGCTCATCAAAGAGGATGGCATAGATCTTCTGCAAACTGATGTCGCTTATGTGGTGTTGCTTTGCGAGGTCTTGCACATCGATAAAACCATCGGGGTCGATGTCAACGAGTCGTTTGAGCGCGTTAATGTCATCGTGGACTGACAAACCAACCTTTAACAGTGTGCTGTCTTCAAGGTAGTCTTGCAGCATCGCGGGCATACCTATCTTGTTCAAGCGGAAAAGGAAGCACTCGTGTGGGGTTGAGAGTTGAAGTAGCGACACCTTGTGCATGCGACCTTTCTTGAATGAAGGACGCGTTTCGGTGTCAAAACCTATTATGTCATATTTGCATAGAAGCCTCACTGCGCTGTTGACCATAGACATCTTGTCTATAATGTAAATGTCCCCAGGAAACATGACCTGGGGTAATGCACCAAGTTCTTCTTTCGATATCGATACTTTTACCATTGTCTATAGAGCGGAACGTAATGTTCAAATTCCAATGCAAAGTTAGTGCAATATCGCTTAATCGCAAAATTATTAACCTAACATTTTTATGACCTACTTGAAAATTTATTCTATTTTTCTGTCATATTTTTTTGTAAATTAGTTCGATTAGCAGTAACTTTGCAACTGTTACTTTAACATGTGAAGTCATGCAGGAACTGGATAAAAAATATTATAAGATAGGCGATGTTGCCACTATATTAGGAATCCCGATGAGCACATTGCGTTACTGGGAGTCACAATTTACCATCATCAAGCCCAAACGCAATGCCAAGAATATCAGGTTCTACACGCCTAATGATATCGAAACTATTCGCAAAGTATATTATCTGGTTAAAGAGAAGGGCCTTAAACTAGATGCTGCTCAAGAGCAAATCAAAGTGAATCGTGACGGCATTGACAAGAGGTTTGAGGTCGTTGAGAAACTCAAGTCTATTAAAGCCGATTTGCAAGAACTGCAACGGGCAATGGAATTAATCAATTATGACTAAATAGAATAAGGTGGGTCAAGCCCACCTTATTTCATAATATTTATACCTTTTATTATTAGAAGGGAAGGTCATCTGTTGAACCATTGCCGAAATCGGCAGCAGGGGCAACGATTCCTGTCTGGGGAGCATAGGGAGCTGCGGGTGCAGGAGCGGGAGCGGCACCTTGCATTGGCGCGGGAGCAGCCATCTGGACGGGAGCAGCAGCAACAGTAGCACCAGCAACGGGTGCATTGGGATCAGCAGGCTCGGCTTTCCAACCTCTGATGCTTGTGTACCAGCGGCCATTGAACGGACGGCTCTCGATGTCGAAATAGAGCTTGATGAACTGACCCACCTCTAAATTGTACTGATTGATACGATCCTCGCCGAAGAAGTCGAAATGAACTTTCTTGGGGTATGATTCCACGGTTTCCAATACATATTCTTGCTTGCTCCAGTTGTTACCTTGCTTAGACACACCAGTTTGGAGTGGCAACTTCTCAATAATTCTACCTTGAATTTCCATCTATTTATTGTTTATTTTTAATACTATGATTTATTTGTAACTGCAAAGGTATAAAATCATTTTCATTTTACAAAGAATATTGCGCATCATTTTCGGGTGCTAATATTAATAATTGTTGTACGATATAAATTATCTAAAAAACTTTAAAACCAGATAGTGCGATGTTGCTATTCTGCAATAATTTCATTAATTTTGCATGGTTTTCTCTACAAAGGGTAGCCAACAAATTAATTTCATACAATTTGTACACATGAGAGAAACAAGAAAAGCGGTTCTCATCCTTGAGGACGGAACACAGTTTGAGGGTTTTTCTTTTGGCGCAACTAAACCTTGTGCCGGAGAAGTTGTTTTTAACACTGCAATGACAGCTTACCCCGAAAGTCTCACTGACCCTTCCTATTTAGGTCAAATCTTGGTTTCAACTTACCCCATCATTGGTAACTATGGCGTGCCGCCCCGCACTATGCGAGACGGCATGAATGATTTTCTAGAGAGCGATAAGATTCACCCTCAAGCCATTATTTGCCAAGATTATTCATGGGACTATAGCCACTGGAATGCGGCAAGCAGTCTGGCTGAATGGTTGGTCGAAGAGAATGTCGTGGGTGTTTATGGCATTGATACGCGAGCCCTCACAAAACTTTTGCGTGAAAAAGGATCAATGCTCGGCAAAATCATTGTGGAAGGCTCTGGCGAAATTGAGTTCTATGACCCCAATGCCGAGAATCTTGTTGCCCAGGCAAGTTGTGATGAGGTTATCGAATATGGCAAGGGAAATGCCAAGCGCGTGGTTCTTGTGGATTGCGGCGTGAAGAACAATATAATTAGATGTCTCGTTAATCGCGGAGCTCACGTGATCAGGGTGCCATGGGACTACGATTTCACGACCATCGACTATGACGGGTTGTTTATAGCCAATGGCCCAGGCAACCCCGATTTTGCTGAAGCAACAGTCGAAAATATCAAGAAAGCCCTTGAGGGCGATAAACCAATATGTGGCATTTGCATGGGCAACCAGTTGTTGAGCAAGGCGGCTGGAGCAAGGGTGTATAAACTCAAGTATGGTCACCGCAGTCACAACCAACCAGTTATGGAGGTTGGAACTACACGTTGTTTCATCACGTCGCAGAATCATGGATTTGCGGTAGATACAACTACTCTTTCGCCCGAATGGGAACCTTTGTTCATCAATATGAATGACGGAACAAACGAAGGAATTAGGCACAAGACGAAACCGTTTTTCTCTACGCAATTCCACCCCGAGGCCTGCGGCGGTCCCACCGACACCGAATTCGTCTTTGACAAATTCATGGATAGCATCAACAAGTAAGCATTAATCACTTTCATTCTTAAAAGTTAGTTTATAGTCATGACAAAGAAATATAATAAAGTGCTGATATTGGGTTCGGGTGCTCTCAAGATAGGCGAAGCTGGTGAGTTTGACTATTCGGGCTCGCAGGCATTGAAGGCTCTTAAAGAAGAGGGAATCACAACGGTACTCATCAATCCGAATATCGCTACTGTGCAAACTAGCGAGGAGTTTGCCGACAAGATTTATTTCTTGCCGGTTACACCGCAATATGTTGAGAGAGTGATTGACAAGGAGCGACCTGATGGCATCTTGCTCTCGTTCGGAGGACAGACAGCTCTGAACTGCGGAGTTGAGTTGTATCAGAGCTGTGTCCTTGAGAAATACAACGTTGAGGTGCTAGGTACCCAGGTTGACGTGATCATGAACACCGAGGATCGCGAGCTGTTTAACAACAAACTAGACGAAATCAACGTAAAAACAATTAAAAGCGAGGCTGTGGAATCGCTCGATGCTGCCGTTGTTGCTGCCGAGAAGGTGGGATATCCTGTCATTGTCAGGGCTGCCTATGCACTGGGAGGCTTGGGTAGCGGATTTTGCGATAACGAGCAAGAACTCCGCGCTCTTGTAGAGAAGGCCTTGTCTTTTGCGCCGCAGGTTCTTGTGGAGAAGTCGCTCAAAGGATGGAAAGAGATAGAGTATGAGGTGGTGCGTGATAAGTATAACAACTGTATCACAGTGTGCAACATGGAGAATTTTGACCCTCTGGGCATTCACACTGGCGAAAGTATTGTTGTTGCGCCTTCGCAAACTCTTTCTAATGACGACTACCACTATTTGAGAGAACTTGCAATAAAGATAATTCGTCACCTGGGCATTGTGGGCGAGTGCAACATACAGTATGCCTTTGACCCCAAGTCGATGGACTATCGCGTGATTGAAGTCAATGCGCGATTGAGCCGCAGTTCGGCACTTGCTTCTAAAGCGACCGGATATCCGCTGGCGTTTGTCGCTGCTAAATTGGGTTTGGGATATGGTCTGTTTGATTTAAAGAATTCTGTAACAAAGGTTACATCGGCATTCTTTGAACCTGCGCTTGACTATATCGTTTGTAAAATTCCGCGTTGGGACCTTGGCAAATTCCATGGTGTGAAGCGCGAGATTGGTTCCTCGATGAAATCAGTGGGCGAGGTCATGTCAATAGGCCGCACATTTGAGGAAGTGATTCAGAAGGGTTTACGCATGATAGGCCAGGGCAAGCATGGTTTCATTGAAAACCAGCCGCTTCGCATTGACGACCTTGACAAGGCTCTCAGAGAACCTACCGACCGTCGTATATTTGCCATTGAAACAGCATTCCGGCGCGGGTATAGCGTGGATCAGATTCATGAACTTACTAAGATTGACAAGTGGTTCCTTCACAAGTTAGAGAACCTTTATAACACGGCAGTCGCGCTTGAACAGTGCGAGTCTATTAACAAGATACCGTCAGAACTCTTGCTTTTAGCCAAACAACAGGGATTCAGTGATTTCCAGATTGCGAAGGCAGTGCTTAAAACCGACATGGACAGCGGTGATGATGCCAACCTTGATGTGCGCCGTCGCCGCAAGGAACTTGGCATTACTCCTGTTGTGAAGCAGATTGACACGCTGGGTGCTGAATATCCCGCAATGACTAACTACCTTTATATGACCTACAATGGCAGCAGCCATGACATTAGCTATGAGAACGACAAGCGCTCAATAGTGGTGCTTGGCTCTGGCGCTTATCGCATAGGTAGTTCGGTTGAATTTGACTGGTGTAGCGTCAACGCATTGCTCACGGTCAAGAAAGAAGGCTATCGCTCGGTGATGATTAACTATAACCCTGAAACGGTTTCTACCGACTACGATATGTGTGACCGCCTGTATTTCGACGAGCTTACATTTGAACGCGTGATGGATATCCTTGACCTTGAACAGCCTCATGGAACGATTTTATCTACTGGTGGTCAGATACCTAACAACTTGGCAATGAGGCTCGATGCTCAGGGTGTAAACATTCTGGGCACATCGGCACGCAGCATTGACAACGCCGAGGACCGTCACAAGTTTTCGGCAATGCTTGATGAACTGGGCATCGACCAGCCCGCATGGAGAGAACTCACTTCGCTCGATGATATTCACGACTTTGTTGCCGAAGTCGGCTACCCAGTTCTCGTCCGTCCAAGTTATGTGCTGTCGGGTGCTGCGATGAACATTTGTTCTAACGATGAGGAACTCGAGCGTTTTCTCCAACTTGCTGCCAATGTGTCAAAAACTCACCCCGTGGTGGTAAGCTCGTTTATCCAGAATGCAAAGGAGATAGAGTGGGACTGTGTGGCACAGAATGGTGAAATCAAATTGTACGCAATTAGTGAGCACATAGAATTTGCAGGTGTTCACTCTGGTGACGCGACAATCCAATTCCCGCCGCAGAAATTGTATGTTGAGACCATACGTCGCATCAAGAAAATCAGCAGCAAGATTGCCAAGGCTTTGAATATCAGCGGTCCGTTCAACATCCAATACCTTGCCAAGAATAATGATATCAAGGTTATTGAGTGTAACTTGCGCGCTTCTCGTAGTTTCCCCTTTGTGTCGAAAGTCCTTAAAATCAATTTCATAGACCTTGCAACAAAAGTTATGCTAGGCATACCCGTCGAGAAACCTAGCAAGAGTGCCTTTGATCTTGATTATGTGGGTATTAAAGCGTCACAGTTCTCGTTTTCGAGATTGCAAGGTGCCGACCCCGTGCTTGGTGTTGACATGTCGTCGACAGGCGAAGTGGGTTGCATAGGAGACAGTTCCAGCGAAGCATTGCTCAAGTCAATGCTGTCGGTGGGTCAGCGTGTTCCGCAGAAGGGCATTTTGCTCAGCACCGGTACGGCCAAGATGAAAGCCGACATGCTTGACTCTGCCATCAAACTGCATAAAAAGGGATATCAACTGTATGCGACTGGTGGCACACATCAGTATCTCAACGACAACGGCGTGCCTGCTATCAGGGCTTATTGGCCTAGCGAGCCCGACCGCACTCCCCAATGTGTTGATTTGCTTCACGATCATCTCGTTGATCTCGTTGTGAATATTCCCAAGAACCTCACTTCAACCGAGTTGACCAATGGTTACAAGATAAGACGTGCTGCTGTTGACCTTAATGTGCCGTTGATCACCAATGCTCGTCTTGCTGCCGCATTTATCGATGCATTCTGCGACTTGACGATCGATGACATGGAGATCAAGTCTTGGGACGAATATTAATATGTTTAGATTCAAGCAATTCGATGTAGAACATGATCGGTCCTCAATGAAAGTGGGGACCGATGGTGTTTTGCTGGGTGCTTGGTGTGATATACAAGGTGCGAAACGTGCGCTTGACGTGGGCACGGGCAGCGGACTGATAGCCTTGATGATGGCACAGCGTAACCTCGCGCTGGATGTTGACGCTATCGACATAGACCACGACAGCGTAGTCCAGGCATCGTCCAACTTTGAAAACTGCCAGTGGGGCGAAAGATTACGTGCCATAGAGGGTGATTATGTCACGTTCCAGTTGGCGAAAAAATACGATATCATCGTTTCAAATCCTCCGTTTTTCAATAACGGGGTTCTGCCTCCTGCTACATCTCGCATGAACGCAAGGCACACGGTGACGCTTACCTACGACCAGTTGCTCGCTAAATCAAAATCGTTGCTTGCTGATTCGGGAAAAATTGCGATTGTTTCGCCTGCCGATTGTGCTGATGTAATACTTGAGGCTTGCGGTGATAACAAACTGTATGTTAGTAAAATGGTTAAAGTATTTCCTATTGACGGGAAACCTGCAAAAAGAATCTTATGGGAGATTATGTCGGTTAGCGTTACAACTACACAATCTAGTATTGTAATCAGGAACCACAAGAACGAATTTACCGAAGAATATCGCGAATTGTGCAAGGATTTCTATTTGGAATTTTAAGTATCTATTACACTCTTTATTGCCTCGGTTGAAGCATGCACATACTGGTCTAGATTTCTGCTTTTTGATATCGCTTTTCGCAGTTTGTGATTTGCTTGGGGGAGAAACATAGTCCAGAGAGATTTCATCTTGTTAAGTATCTGCATGTCACCTCCAGAGAGATGAATCGAATATTGCCCTAACAATTCGGCATGGAATTTCATTAAGTTACCCCTTTGCTCCGTTGACAGCATGAAAGGAGTTGCTACTAACCCGCGTCCCACCATGACGCCTTCGATACATGGGAACAGGCTCTTTATTTGCATGATATGCTCGGCCGACAAGATCTCACCATTATATATGATAGGGCAGTGGCATGAGTGATAAAACTCGGTGAAACCGTCCATTAGCAGTTCTCCTTTATACTGCTGCTTGCCTATGCGCGGGTGCACTGCGACATGTTTCGGTTTGATTATATCAAAGCAATCAAGCACTTCTTTCCATTGGTTGCAGTCGTCCCACCCCAATCTCATTTTCACTGTGTACTCGATTCCCTCAATAGTAGCCAGCTTTTCCAGCATCTGTGCCACTTCGATTGGGTATTTCAACATTCCTGATCCTTTGTGTTTAAGAGCGATGGGTGGGTGAGGGCAGCCCAGGTTAATGTCAATGATTGTGTATCCTGATTCCTTTATCTTGTTTGCAAGCATCAATGCGTCATCAGGGGCGCATGCGAGGATTTGCGGGCGCATGCATTCTACCTTGTTGTTCTCTTGTGCGATGTCTCTGATGTCGCGCGACTTGATTTCTCCATGCTCAACTCGTGCAAACGGAGCACAATAAACGTCCACGCCGCCGAAGTGTTTGGCATGGGCATTACGCCAGATGTGATCAGTATATCCTTGCAATGGTGCGCTGTAAATCTTTATGCCTTCAATCATGATACAAATTTAGTAATATTATTCCATATCGCTCTGTTTTTATGAGACAAATGGCATTAATCTGTTAAAAAACTGCCTTTTTTGCAATTTTTTTGAGAAAAAGAGTGAATTATGTAAAAATATATCACTAAATTGCAAACCGATTAAACTTTTCACTGCAAGTGCAGTCTAAAAGTACAAATAAATTGAATATAAATTTAAAAATATCAGGTTATGATGTACAGAGTTTTTGCATTGTTTGGCGTGCTTGCGATAGGGGCAAGCGCCATGGTTCAGGCTCAAGATTATGATGACATTTACTATGACTCATCGAAATCAAAGAAGCCTGTGGTAAAGGCAAAGATTGTCACTTCTTCAACCCCTGCAACCGTTAGTTATTCATCAAGCGCTAGCGCTTCTTACAATAATGGTGATTGGGATGTCGATGCTTACAACCGTCGTGGAAGAGAATTTGAATCTTCTTATGAGCAAGTTAACGACACTACCGTTAATGGGGAAATTGACAATTCAACATTTGCCAACACACAGAAGATAGAACGTTTTTACAACCCCGATATCGTTGTTAAGAGCAACGATTCCGATCTTCTTGAGTTATACTTTGAGACAACTCCTCAAATCAACTTGATTGTTGCCAATCCTGTAGCTGTGTGGAACACAACTTGGTACAGCTGGAATGATCCTTTCTATTACGATCCTTGGTATCGTCCTTATTGGGGCTGGGGATATAATTGGGGATGGCGCCATTCTTCATGGTATTGGGGCTGGCATTGCGACCCATGGTATTGGCACCACGGAGGTTGGAGCTGGCATCACGATCCTTGGTATTGGCACCATGGCGGATGGAGCTGGCATCACGATCGCTACAACCGCTGGGATCGTCCAGGACATCACTACTATGGTTACAACACTCCCGCTCGCCGTCCTTCAACAATCGGCAGAAACACTTATGGCGGAAACGATTCTCGCCGCGGCGTTTTTGGAGGAAACAACCGCACTGGCAACCGCACTCCTGGCGGAATGACCAACGGACGCGTGCGTCCCAACGTAGATGGAGGAATGAACAATGGACGTCGTCCGGCTTCTTCAATCGGAAACTTGGGCACCAATCGGTCTACTCGCGACATCGCTACACGCAGCGTGTCACCCACACAGCGTTCAGTAACACGCTCTGATTCGCATATGGATTCTCGCACACCCTCTCGTTCATCGGAGAGCCGCTCTTACACACCTTCACGTAGTTACGATTCTGGATCTCGCGGCAGTTACGGCGGCGGATCTCGCGGAGGCGGCGGATTCAGCGGTGGCGGTAGCCGCGGCGGCGGTGGATTCAGCGGTGGTGGCAGTCACGGAGGTGGCGGCGGAGGAGGTCGTCGACACTAAACCAAGTCACAATTTAACGAGGATGTGCTTGAGTACATCCTCGTTATAAAAAAATAATCGATAATTTCAATATATTATGAAAAAAATAACTATAGCATTAGCAATTATGGCATTGCCTCTTGCAGTTAATGCACAATATGCATTTGATGCTTTGAAATATTCTCAGACACAGTTGCGCGGTACGTCGCGTTTCATTTCAATGGGTGGAGCATTTGGTGCCTTGGGCGGCGACATCTCTGTGCTGGGCCAGAACCCTGCAGGTATAGGCGTTTACCGCAGCTCGGACGTCAATGTTACCGCTAGCTTAGATCTCAATTCAAGCACTGCTACTGGCCAGAAGTGCACCAACAACCAGTTCCTGCTGTCGAATGCCGGTTATGTGGGAGCAATCAAACTCAAAAGCGATGTGATGCCCAACGTCAACTTCGGTATCAGTTATAACCGAGTTAATTCTTTCCGTCGTCATTATACAGGTGCAATGGAAAACATCCCTACTTCGGTAACTAACTACATTGCTGAAAAGATGATGCAAGATGGTATTACAACAAACGACCTGTATCAACGCTCAGGCTTTAACCCTTATTATAATGGGAATGCACGCTGGGACCAAATCGCGGCTTATCAGACTTATCTAGTTAATCTCTCTGATGCTAGTGGCAAAAAATTTGCTGGTCTTGGTTATGATGGCGTTTACGGCAGCAATGAGTTTGAAGTAGAGGAATGGGGACACACCGACGAATATA
Source organism: Sodaliphilus sp. (assembly GCF_045598405.1). Classification (NCBI taxonomy): domain Bacteria; kingdom Pseudomonadati; phylum Bacteroidota; class Bacteroidia; order Bacteroidales; family Muribaculaceae; genus Sodaliphilus; species Sodaliphilus sp. Next base: position 116,193 of record NZ_JAZLLZ010000037.1, on the reverse strand, counting down.
ACCTCTCATTTGGCGGCAACATCTACAACAAATTTTATTGGGGAGTTTCAATGGGATTCACCGAACTACTGTATGAGAGTTACAAATATTATGGTGAAGTACTCATGAACACAGTTGTCTATGATCGTGCCGACATGTCATCGGCAAAGCTCGTTAATGGTAATACTGCATTTGGCATCGTTAACTCATCACGCACTGTGGGAACAGGATTAAATGGCAAGCTAGGTGTAATTTTTAAACCCGTGAACGAACTTCGTTTTGGTCTTGCTGTGCACACTCCCACATTCTATAACATGAAAGATGTATATAGCGGTAATATCAGCGCAGAATACTATGGAGATGAGGTAAAAAAATCTTATGTTGTAGAAGAACGTTATCCGGAGAATGTTGTTTATTACGACATAAAAACCCCGTGGAAACTAATTGGAAGCGTTGCAGCAGTTGTAGGAGGTAAGGGTATCATAAGTGCCGACTATGAATACACTGGTAATGATGCAATGCGCATCTGCGATGATAGTGGACGTGAATTTGCTGACGCGACCTACGAAATCAAGAACTACATGCAACCCTCGCACACTCTGAGACTGGGTGCTGAATATCGTGTTACACCCAACTTCAGCCTGCGTGCTGGTTACTCTTATCAGACATCAACCACTAGTGATGATGTGAAGAACGATAAGGTTGGGGTGGAAGTAGCAGGTACCGATCCCTCTTACTCATACGACACCAGCAACCAGCACATCACAGCAGGTTTGGGTTATCACCAGGGCAGCTTCTACTGTGACCTTGCCTATGTGAACCAGCAGCGCAAGAGCAATTATCATGCATTCTCTGGCATCGTTGACCTGCCCACTGTCGGTGCTGAGGTTAAGGATAGCAACCACCGCATCCAGGCATCAATAGGATTCCGTTTCTGATATTACATACTCTTATCATAATAACGATGGCAATTATTTCATTAAGAGATAGTTGCCATTGTTTTGCTATAACGAGTTGTTACTTTGGCGCATTTTTATTTCCTATTCTCGCTAATTTGTAGTAACTTTACACAAAATAAAAAGAAAATAATGAATATCGACCTGCCCGAAAATTTAGACCTGAACAATGCCGAGTTCCAGAATGTGTGGAACCTGGTGCAGCACACACGCCAAAGCGTTTTCCTCACCGGCAAGGCCGGAACAGGTAAAAGCACATTCCTCAAGTATATATGTGCCAACACGTCCAAGAAATATGTTGTGCTTGCACCCACTGGCATTGCCGCCGTGAACGTGGGTGGGCAGACGTTACATTCCTTTTTCAAGATTCCTTTCAAGCCGCTTTTGCCCGATGACCCTGATTTTGCTCCTCGCCAAATCAGGAAAACGCAACGTTATCCCAAGGATAAGGTGAACTTGCTAAAAAGTCTTGAACTGATTATCATCGATGAGATTTCGATGGTGCGGGCCGATATAATCGACTTTATTGACAAGATATTGAAAATCTATTCAGGCAACATGCGTGAGCCATTTGGTGGCAAACAGCTGTTGTTTGTGGGCGACATATTCCAACTTGAACCCGTCGTCACTCGCGACATGCGGGAGATACTTGGTCGATTTTACAAGCAGTTTTTCTTTTTCAACGCTCGTGTGTTTGCTGATTTAGGTTTGGTGCCCATTGAACTGCGCAAGGTGTATCGCCAAAATGATGCCGGATTCATATCGTTGCTAGACAGGGTTAGGGTGGGGCACACCAGCGCTGCCGACATGGCGATGCTAAATAGCCGTTGCGGCGCGCAGCAAACCGGTGAGTTTGCTATGACAATAGCAACTAGACGTGACACGGTAGATTCCATTAATGACGAGCACATGGCGGCTCTCAAGACTCCAGAATTCACGTTTACAGGTGTTATTGACGGCGATTTCCCTGAGAATGATTTGCCCACGGCAAAGGATCTGCAACTGAAGGTGGGTGCACAAGTGATCTTTATAAGAAACGACAAGGACAACCGATGGGTCAACGGCACAATCGGTAAAATCTCGTCACTTGAAGGGGCTGTTAAAGTAGAACTTGAAGATGGGGTAGTGCATCAGGTTGAGGAAGAAGTATGGGAAAACATGCAGTATTCTTTCGACGAGAAGAAAAATATTGTAGTCGAGAAAATACTCGGTTCATTCCAGCAATATCCCATTAAACCTGCATGGGCATTAACCGTGCACAAGAGCCAGGGACTTACTTTCAACAACATCACCATTGATTTCTCGGGAGGAGCGTTTTCTAGTGGCCAAACCTATGTAGCATTGTCAAGGTGTACGGCTATCGAGGGAATTACGTTGCTTAAACCGCTTTCGGAGAGGGATATAATCGTTAATATGGCGGTTGTACTTTTCAGTCAGCAATTCAACAACCAGAACCTTGTGAATGGTGCATTGAAGCAAGAAGAGGCCAATGTGCTGTATCGTCGCGCAGCCCATGCCTTTGACCACTTTGAATTTCAGGACGCGATAGACTGCTTCTTGAAAGCAAGCGAGATAAAGCCCTCCATACACAATCCTGCTGTTCAACGGCTGATAGCCAGGAAACTGATGCAGTTCAATAAACTGAACAACACAGTCGCCGAGTTAAAAAAAGTCATTAACGAAAAGGACGGAACACTGCACGACCTTGCTCAAGAATATACGTTAATGGGAAGTCACTCAATTACATACGCTGTCGATTCTAATAAACCTCTCGATGAGATTGCAATTAAGTCGGCTTTTGCCAATTTCAATAAAGCATTACGCATATGTCCAGACTTTTACGAGGCTCATGCCGGAAAAGCCAAGCTGTATGTTCTTATAGATGAGCAGGATACTGCCGAAGAAGAATTCAAGAAAGCCCTTGAAATTAATTGTGACTGCTATGAGGCTCATCTAGGTTTGGCGAGTCTTTACAGGGAACAAAAGAAAATCTCGTCGGCAATAAAAAGTTTTAAAAGAGCAATCAAGGCCGACAAAAAAAAATGGGAACCGCATTACGCACTTGCCGAGATATATGATAATCTCGATCTGGATGATTTGTCAACCAAGCATCGCAATACTGCTCAAAAACTGCAACAAGCAGCAAATCTGGAAGGGAAAAAATCTAAAACGAAGAAACGGAAACTGTGAACTTAATTGACTTGCAGGAAATACTTCCCGACGGAAAACCGTCGGGCACAGGGGCTTATATATATGTTTGAATTTAGAATCATAACCAATATTATGTTAAATAGACTTGCGGGGAATTTGATTATAATAAAACACGGAAGACTCTGCATAGGAATCTCCCGTTTGTTAGTGTTGACGAAATGATTGTTTTAGCGTTTAAACATTCTATCAATATTTCGTTTATCTTCGCGTTCTTTTATTGCTTGTCGTTTGTCATAAACTTTTTTACCTTTGGCAATCGCAATCACCATTTTGGCAAGCCCTCGTTCGTTTATAAATACGCGCAACGGCACAATCGAATATCCGGGTTGCTCAACGCTCTTAAAGACCTTCACTAGTTCTTTGCGGTTGAGAAGCAATTTGCGATCGCGGTGTGTGGTGTGGTTGTTGTAGGAACCATAGGAATACTCGGCAATATACATGTTTTTTACCCATAGTTCGTTGTTCTGTTTCAGGCAGTATGTATCGGTAAGTCCGGCTTTACCTTGTCTTAATGACTTGATTTCTGTACCAGTTAACACAATGCCGGCAGTCATTGTCTCTATTATTTCATAGTCGAATGACGCTTTACGGTTTTTTATATTTATATTTGATGATGCCATAGTTTTAATGTATCAGGTGTAAAAAGATTGGGGCAACCAGCAACATGGCTGATGCAATAAACACAAACTTGTTTTTCTTCTCTTCTTTTATGCCCAAATAAGGTGCACCCACGTTGACCAGCCAGATGACATAAAGCATCATGAATAATCCGGGCGTGAAGTCAATGGGCAACAGGTTTTCGATGATGCTCAAAAACATGAGATATATCAAGTTGAACAAAATGAAATCGTTCACTCGTTCCTTACCAGCTTTGGTCTTCACGAGTTCGGGGTAAAAACCTCCAAGTAAATAACTCACCAAGTAGTAAGACAAGAAATAGGCCGAGAAATGAAAGATAGAGCTGATAATTGCTGACACAAAGGTCAAGTTTGCGTCATAAATTAGCGGCGCAAACGCAGTCAAAGCCAGGAATATGAGCATTGGAAAGAATGCTTTAGACAAGATGTCGCTGGTCTTGACACTTGAGCGATTCACTTCGTCCCACCCGATGCGTGGAGACACCACTACAAGCATTATTATTTTAAGCAAATTCATGGAAAATCTATTTTGAAATGCAAAATTACTAAATTTATTTACATTGATACCTATTTTTTGAGTACTTTTGTAAAAAAAAGATTGAATAATGAATTTTGAACTTTTCATAGCTAGCAGACTAAAGTTGAACAAATCGTCCGATGCCGGAAGCCCTGGCATGAATATCGCTTTGCTGGGCATCATATTGGCAGTGGTTGTGATGATTCTCTCGCTGGCTATTGTCATGGGGTTTAAAAACGAGATAACCGGCAAGATTTTCCAACTGGATCCTCACCTGCGTGTGACAAACGCTGCTCTCGGCCTGGATGAAAACTACAGCACGGTCAACGGGCGAGACATATGCGAGGCCATTGTTGCCGATGGCGATTTCTCGAACAAGATACACTCTATCAGCCTCATTGCCGAAAAACCTGCTATACTGAAAACCGATGATAACTTCATGGGGGTACAATATCGAGGCGTTGACAATCGGTTTGACTGGACCTACCTGGAGTCTCGCATCGTTGAGGGACGTGTGCCTTGTCTTGCCGATAGTGCCAACGTGTCAGAAATCATTATCTCGCAAGTAGTTGCTAACTCGTTGAATCTCAAAAACGGGGATAAGGTGCTCACCTATTTTATTGATAATGACGTCAAGGTGAGAAATTCTTGCATTGTGGGCATTTACAGCACTGACTTTGAGGAGTTTGACAAGTCTATTATATTGGGTAACATAGCATTGTTGCAGAATGTCAACGGGTGGCATGGCGATATAGGTAACTATGTGGGGATTAACCTGAAAGACGTTGGCAAGGCGGGTACTGATGCCTATACCCTATTCTCTACATTGGCACAGGATTGTTATAATAAGGAAGGTAATACTCTGCACAATGTGTCTAACACATTTAATAATAATGTGTCATTTTTCTCCTGGCTATCTATGCTTGACATGAATGTTGTTATCATATTGGTGTTGATGATGATAGTCTCGGGTTTTACCTTGATCTCGGCACTTCTCATGATCATCCTTGAACGCATCAAGATGATAGGCACGCTCAAAGCCTTGGGATGCACCAATGGTTCGATACGTCGCATATTTATTTTGCTAACCCAAAAAATCATATTCAAGGCGCTGGTCATAGGTGACGTAATAGGGCTGGGGCTTGCGCTTATACAACAGTATTTCCATGTGATAAAACTCAATGCCGAGGTTTATTACATGCCTTATGTGCCCATTAGCTTGGATGTGTGGTCGATAGTCATTCTAAATGTTGCAGTTATAGTGGCTTCTTACGTGACGCTGGTAGGTCCCAGTTACATCATCTCAACGATCAAGCCTACTGCTACAATGAGGTTTGATTGACAAGCGTTGCCACTGCATCTTGCATGTTTCGCTTGGCTGTTGCGGGTTTTATTGCGTCATTAAGCAGCATCTCCGCAGGGGTTATTGCTGCTGCATAAATAAACCCCGCTTCAAGGAATTTCTTGGGGCAACTCATGCCGCCAGAGAGCAGAACTGCGGGAATCCCATGCCTGCGGGCGCGCGTCAATATAGCACAGGGGATTTTGCCCATTAAGGTCTGTTCATCGCTTCTCCCCTCCCCTGTGATTATCATGCTTGCGCCTTTGATTGTGTCGTCAAATCGGTTAGCCTCGAGAATGATGTCAGCGCCAGCTCTGAAAGCGCATTTGAAAAACGCGAGGAAAGCAAACCCCAGCCCGCCAGCGGCACCTGCGCCGGGCGTACACGAATGATCGGTCCATAAAGTGTTTGCCACGACATTGCTGAACCTGCGGGTTGCCTCGTCGAGCGACAAAGCAATCTCGCGTGTAGCGCCTTTCTGCTGCCCGTAAACCATTGCAGCCCCCGACAGTCCGCATAGCGGGTTGCTAACGTCGCTTGCAATAATCACATCCATGCTATGGCTGATGATGTCTAGCAATGGCGATGACTCAATTCGGGCTATTTTACCGATGTTTTCGCCACAAGCAGTCACTTTGCAGCCAGCGGCGTCAAGAAACCTCACCCCCAGAGCTTCGAGCATGCCAGTCCCGGCGTCGTGGGTAGCAGTGCCGCCGAGCCCAATTATTGCTCTCTTGCATCCCTTTTCATAGCAATACTTTATCATATCCCCCACTCCATGAGTGGTTGAGCGGAGCAAGTTGCGTTTGTCTGGGGATATTAAGGTTAACCCACAAGCTTGTGCCGACTCGATAATTGCGGTGTCGCCATTATCAATAAATGCGATTGTTGCGTTGGTTGTAGTGTTCAGGAATGGACCATTTACTTCGATTGTCTCGGTAGTGCTGTGCTCAAAACAGGAGATAAAACCCTCTCCCCCGTCGCTCACCGGCATCGCTAGACATTCGCACGAAGGAACCGTTGCTTTCAGGGCATTGCTCACAGCACTGCATGCCTCTTTCGACGACATGCACCCCTTGAATGAGTCCATCGCAACGACTATTTTCATTCTAATATGAGTTTGCCGAAAAATTGCGGACAGTGGAAATTAGGCTTCTCTGTTTTTATGGGGCTCCACGACACATAATGAGGATGACTTGTCTTGTCGGCGCACTTATAGAAATTGGCCATTATATATTCGGGAAAAGCGTCTGGACTCACGCCTATAAGGTCCATAGGTATGGCTATTGTCAATGACCATGTGTGAATGCCGTGTTTCTCGTCAAAAGGATTAAATCCACACGATGGGAAACGCTTGATTGATGCGATTTGTTCGTCGTTTAGCCTCACAGCATCCGGTCTGGCGACGCGATGGCTAGCGTTAACCGTACCTATGCAGTTGAACTCAAAGTTCCAGTACTCGGGGCTTCCGGGTACTTGCAGGAAGAATTCTACACAACTGTCCTGGGCCACGGGGCTCAGATTTGCGTGATTCACAGCCTTGAGGTCCTCACCGCACACATTAAACCGCACGTAGATGTGCTGCGAGTCGTGGGCTATTGAAAATGACGTGAGTGGAGAGTAAGAGTGGATTTCGGGCCAGTTCACGCAGCCGATGCTATGTTGCTGCAAATTTGTCAACTTGTTGTCAATAGCGGAGATTGACAACTCTTTCAATTCCTCAATGCGTGAAACAACTAGAGATTTCATTCTCTACGATTTTGTAGGGTTAAAAGGTTATGAGTCCTGCCGCATTAGCAATGCCATAGAGCGACATGGCTAGCAATATCGAGCCCATCACACGATTAATCTTTATCATGCTCTTGATATTGAACTGTGAGCGCACCTTATCGACGGCATAAGTGATAACCGCCCACCACAGCATAGCGCCCAGCGCAATAAACACGTAACCGATTATTATACCGTAGAATGGTATGTCGCTGCTAGGGAAGGAGAAGCGTGCGAATAGCGGAAATATCAAGAACAGGATGAGGGGATTTGATACCGTGAACAGGAATCCTGTGATCATGTCACGAGTGGGATTGACGTTCACCTCTGAATCTTTCACGCGATTCACTGGATTGTGTATGATCATGTATAAGGCATATATGACCAGAATCACGCTTCCCACAATCTGCAGTACCTTGGAGTTTGTTTCGATAAATTGCGTCACTACCGAGATTCCCAGTCCACCCAGCAGGCAGTAAAATATATCGGAAACAGCGGCACCTATACCAGTATATAAACCAGAGCTGCGACCTTTATTGAGTGTACGCTGAACGCACAAAATCCCAATAGGCCCCATCGGAGCCGAGAGTATGACTCCAATCGAAATGCACCCGATTATTATTGATATAAGTTGTTCCAAAATTCTAATTTCAAAATATCATACAAAATTACAAAATTTTGCGTGAATAATAAAATGTTTTGACAACAATTAATGTTTTTTCTTCGCAAGGGCTCGCGAGAGTGTCTATTCAAAAGTGAAAGTCAAGCGTTTTTCCCAAATATCAAAAAACGAAATACCCGGTTATGCCTGCGCACACAATAACCCAAATGGGGTGAATGCGAGTGAAATACACGACGCAGAAAGATGCTAGACAGATGAGTATCGACGCAATCCTTTCCATCGTCTCAACACCGAAGTTCTCGCTATTCATCAGCAACAAAGCTGCCGAGGCTATAAGACCCACTACCACAGGCCGCAGCCCTGTCAAAGCACCCTTTATCAGCGCGCTGTCTTTGTGTTGGGAAATATAATGGCTAGACAGCAACACTAGCACAAACGGAGGAAGCACAACAGTGATAGTCGCCACAATTGACCCCCACACGCTTCCTGTGATCACATAGCCAATGTAGGTCGCGCTATTAATTCCTATGGGGCCTGGCGTCATCTGGGAAATCGCGACGATGTCGGTAAACATTTGGTTGCTTATCCATCCCGAATTTACCACCTCGCTCTGGATAAGCGACAGCATCGCATACCCGCCGCCGAAACCGAACAGACCTATCTTCAGATAAGCCCAGATCAATTTGATATACACGTTCATTTGCCGTCCTCCTTTCCTTTGAGTTTGGAGCGTGAATTAATAATCACACCCGCCACTGCTCCCATGACTATATACAGGATGGGATTGGACACGACTGGCAGGCTTGAATATATTAATACAGCAACCGTAGCAGGGATAATTACCGTCTTCCATGTGATGCCAGAACTGCGCGCGGTAGTTATAACGGGCACAATTATCAATGCGACAACGGCCGGCCTGATGCCCTTGAAAACTTTGCTTATAATCTCGTTGTTCTTGATGGTGTCGGGAGTCAGGAACATAGCAATGAACAGTATGATGCAGAATGACGGTAAGATAGTGCCTAGCGCCGCGACAATGCTGCCTTTCAATCCTCGCAAATGGTCGCCTATCACTGTGGCTATGTTCACCGCAAGTATGCCAGGCATCGCCTGGGCCATGGCAAGTAGGTCGAGGAAATCCTCGGGGCTGATCCATTTGTATTTATCAACTATCTCGCGTTGGATTATCGATATCATAGCCCATCCGCCGCCGAAGGTGAACAACCCTATTTTGAAAAAGGAAAAAAATAGTTTCAGATACATGGCCTTAATCGTGTTTAGCATCAATGTGAGCAAACATTTCGGCTAGCACATACATGCTGCCTCCTACATAAACAACATCTTTAGGTTTAGCGTTGTTAATAGCTGTCTCATAGGCGATAGCAACGTTGTTAAAACAATCTCCGAGCAATCCGCGTCGCTGGCACATCTCGGCTAGTTTTTCGCTGCCCATGGCTCGCGGTGTTGACGCTTGCGTGAAATAATAACGAGCACCTGTGGGCAATAATTCCAGGACGCTTTCCACATCTTTATCGGCCATAAACCCAATGACGATGTGTAGTTGCTCGCACTTGAGAGTGTTGAGCTGGGCCATTGCGCACGACAAACCTGCCACATTGTGCCCCGAGTCGCACACCACAAGCGGGGTGTCATTGACAACTGTCCACCTGCCCCTAAACGACGTGAGAGTGCATACTGTGGCAAACCCTTGTTTCACGGCGCTATCGTCTATTTTAACTCCTATTTCTTTGAGGACGTTGATTGCGGTGAGTGTGGTCAGGGCATTCTTTGCCTGATAGGTTCCTGTCAACTGGCATGAAATCACCCCATGCGAGCGCGTGGTCAGTTCCATTGACAAGGCCCCAGGCTTCACATCTTCGATCTCATCGTGGTCTTGGGCAAAACGCACCTGTGCTCCCACGGTTCTCGCGCAGTCGGCAAACACGGTGCGCAGCTCGTCATGGGCCTCGCCTATCACTACCGGCACTCCTGCCTTCATTATTCCGGCTTTCTCTCGTGCAATATCAGCAACAGTGTCGCCCAAGAAATCTGTATGGTCAAGCGAGATATTGGTAATCACGCTCATAATGGGAGTGATTATATTTGTGCTGTCGAGCCTTCCTCCTAGCCCCACTTCGATTACTGCAAAGTCAACATCACACTCTGCAAAATACTTGAAAGCCAGTATGGTGGTGAGTTCAAAGAACGAAGGGTTCAAATCGTTTTCTTGCTGCTGGCAGTCATTGACAAATTCCACTACCCTGTTGAGAGGTATCGGTTTGCCATTCACCTTTATTCGTTCGGCAAAATCCACGAAATGCGGTGAAGTGTAAAGGCCCACTTTGTAACCTTGCGACTGAAGCACGGCGGTTAGAAGGTGTGACACCGATCCTTTGCCATTAGTGCCAGCCACGTGTATGGTCTTGTATTTGCGATGTGGATTACCGTAAGCATTGTCTAATGCGATAGTGGTTTGCAACCCCGGCTTGTAGCCACCAGCACCTTGCCGTTCGAATGCGGGACGCTGGTTGAACAGGTAGTCAATCGCCTCGTCGTAGGTTTTCATACCGCTCCCCTATCAATCTAACACGGCTATCACGTCAAGCGACACGAGAGCCCCTTTGGCCATTTCCTTCACTGCGACCGACGTGCGCGCTGGATAAGGTTCGCTGAACTCGGCTGCATACACGTCGTTCATCTGGCTGAACAGATACATCTCTTGCAAGTAAACCGTGGTCTTCACGACGTTGTCGAGCGTGGCACCGGCATCCGAGAGGATGTTGCGCACGTTGTCGATCACTTGCTTGGTTTGTTCTTGTATGGTCAATGGTACCACGCCATTGTCGGGGTTCACCGGCATTTGTCCTGACACGAAGATGATGTTTCCGCACTTGATGGCATTGCTGTAAGCACCTATCTCAACCGGGGCCTGTTTTGCATTTATCTTCTCTTTCATAGCGAATTAAATAAAAAAAGACAGTGGAACTATAAGCCGGGTTATGTAGTTGCCCCGTGAGGCAACCGCCTGTCATTTATCTGTCCATGCCATTGCTGGCATGATATAGCAGTCTACCCCTCGGCAATGGACGAGCAGCCCTTAAATGCCGATATACTTGACCTTGCAACTCACAGGTAGTGCGGCACACGGTGTCACCATCGTGCCCGGTGGGCTCTTACCCCGCCTTTTCACCCTTACCGGCAATGCCGGCGGTTGTTTTCTGTCACCTGAACCCTGCAGTCACCCACAGCTTCCCGTTAAGAAATGTGATGCTCTATGTTGCCCGGACTTTCCTCTCGATACCCGTTGCCAGGTGACGAGCGACAAGCCATTCCACTGTCTATTTGTGAGTGCAAAGTTACAAAAAATACTTTATTCTACATTAATATTATATAAAAAACCGTCTAACTATATGACCTATGTCGAAACTCTAATATGTATATGCCGCTTATTGACTGCAGTAATTTGTTAAAATGTTAAATTTCAAATGTTAATTATTAAAGGAGTTAAAAACAACCGCCTTTCCTATTAATTTAGTTTAAAAACCTAGTGTTTTCTATTGTTTTTGAAAATATTATCTGTACTTTTGGCGTTGTAATCACATAGTCCTAATTAACTATTGTGACACATATTTGATAATAAACAAAAATTAAATTGATATGAAAACTAACAGCAAATTAGCAATCATGCTCGTCCTGGCTTCTATGGCAGGTTCGGCAACAACGCTCATGGCTACCACCGCCTTGGATGGCGTTAACACTAATCTTGACAAGTTCATCCCTTCGAAGAACACCACAGCCGAGGAAAACTTCGTGCAAGTTTCAACCCGCATGCCCGACGCATCAACCGATTTCACAGTCGTGGCAGAGAAGACCGTCAACTCTGTGGTGAGCATCAAGAGCTTTGAAACTCCTCGACAGCAAATGTATGGCGGAGGCGACTGGGATCCGTTTGAATTCTTCTTTGGCCCTGGTTTCGGAGGTTCGCAACGCAGGCAGCAGCCACAAAAGAAAGAAGACTCCAAACCCCAGGCAAAGGGCAGCGGTTCGGGAGTTATCATCAGTGAGGACGGTTACATCGTAACCAATAACCACGTTATCGACGGAGCCGAGAAACTCGAAGTAACCCTTAACGACAACAGCAAGTATAATGCAACCGTCGTGGGCACCGACCCCAATACCGACATCGCCCTAATCAAGATTTCGGCCAAGGGACTCCAACCGGTCGTTTTTGGCAACAGCGATAACATCAAACTCGGTCAATGGGTACTTGCAGTGGGCAATCCCTTCGGTCTCAACTCGACTGTTACAGCAGGCATCATCAGTGCCAAGGCGCGCGGTATGGCAGAGAGCAATGCCGGCATTAAGGCATTTATCCAGCACGATGCAGCCGTTAACCCTGGCAATAGCGGAGGCGCACTTGTAAATACCGCTGGCGAGCTCGTGGGAATCAACACCATGATTGTGTCGCAGACTGGTAACTACTCGGGATGCTCGTTTGCAGTTCCCAGCAACACGGTGAAGAAGATTGTGACCGACATCAAGCAGTATGGAACAGTACAGCGTGCAGTTCTGGGTATTCAGTACCAGGAACTCGACGCCGACCTTGCCGAAGAGCATAAAGTAACTGCAACCAAGGATGGTATCTATGTTGCTAAGGTCAATGACCTCAGCGCTGCCAAGGAAGCAGGCCTTCAGGAAGGTGACGTGATTGTTAAGATTAATGAGGCATCGGTTAAGAACAGCGGCGAACTCCAGGAGCAGATGAACAAACTGCGTCCCGGCGATAAGATCCAAGTGTCTTACTACCGTGACAACAAGCTCAAGACCACTACCGTCACACTCAAGAACAACCAGGGCAGCACCAAGATCACCAAGAGCAGTGACATGCTCACACTGGGCTGTGCATTTGCCGAGCTTACTGACCAGGAGAAGAAAGACCTCAGCATCTCAAAGGGACTCAAAGTCGTGGGCGTGAAAGCTGGCAAGTTCAAACGCGCAGGCGTTAAAGACGGATTTGTGATTACCGACATCAACAACGCACCCGTGAGCACGCGCGAGGACGTGGAGAACATCTACAACCAAATCATGCGTTCATCCGATAGTGATAAGGTAATGTTCATCACAGGCCTCTACCCCACCGGCAAGAAAGTTTATTACGCAGTAGATCTCAGCGACATCGACGACGAGTGAAATTCTCGATAAAATGAAAAAAGCAGGGAGAAGACAATGAGTTTTCTCTCTGCTTTTTTACGTTAAAGCTGATAAAACAAAGGTGTTTTTAGCGGATTGACCTGACTTGTTATCGCATTTTCAGCGAGTATAGAGTTGCCCCAATCAGTTACCGTGAAATCTTATGCTCCTGTTGGGTTATATTCCATCTCCCTGGTGTATTCGCCTTTGAGGATGGCTGTCAGCTGGTCACACACTTTGCAGGTGTCTTGGAGTTCGCGTTTGAGGTTCTTCTGGTGACGCAATCCTATCAGGTAGAATGGCACACTCAGTGGCAACAGTGCTGCAAGCACGACACCTAAGGCGGGAATTGCCGCAGGACGGTATGTGAGAAGTTGGCGAATTATGGGGAAGTCCATTGCCTTGTTGATTACCATTAAGTCGCGTGAGTTAGACAGGTAGTCAACAAGTTCGTCAAGTTCGCTTGAAATTTCACGAAGTTGTTTCTTGTCAAATCCATATCTCCAGTATTCGACAAACGATTGACGTTTAGGATACTTGTCAAGGAATGCTTGGCATGAGACTCTCAATGCCGCAATCTTTTCGAGTGCAATAGTATGTTCAACTTCATTAATGATAACCTCCTTGATAGTGAGTTTTCTCACTTGATGCAAACCGGTCGCCTTGCGCAAGAAGTTGCGCCATGCATCGGGGTTAAACACTGCGCTGTCGTTAACGGCCTTTCGCGTAAGGAATATGCCCAGAGGCATGAGTATAGCAGAACTGAGCCACATGCCTTCCCACACTACCCAACGGCCTTCACGGGCAAGTTTGTAGCCCATGTTGTCAATTATGTAATAAATAATAAACAAGATGATAGAGATGACAATGGGTGTTCCCAGTCCGCCCTTGCGTATGATGGCTCCAAGCGGCGCTCCTATCAGGAAGAAGATGATGCACGCAAGCGATAAGGTGAATTTCTTCTGCATCTCAATTTCATGTCTCCTGATGATGAATTGGTCGTCCGACAGCGAGAAGCCTCTGAACTCGTAGTCCTGCTTCTGGTTCATGGCTGACGACATCGCTTGCTGCACAAGCATTGTCCTTGCCGATGGGGTCAAAGCATTAAATATCGAGTCAAAATTCATTTGCTTCTCGACATGGACTTTGTTCACAATGCGTGTGTCCTTGCCGTTTTTCTTGGCAAACTTGCGAGCTGGCACACCGCACACTGGCATTGAGCGCAGGTCCTCTCCTATGGCACGCGCCACAGTATCGACGTGTGCATTAAGCGAGTCAATGGTGAATCGCAGTTCAGAAATGTTCTTGCCGATGTATTGCGACGCCATGGCATCTTCGTCCATGCGGGTGAAGTTGTCGTCATATCTAATCATGATTTCCTTCTCCTTGAAGGTTTCTCGACGATACAGCTGCTGGCCCATTTGCGATGAACTTCCCGAATGCATGTCCTCATACCAATTACCGTGATACAAGTTGAGCACAAGATGTCGCTTGTCGTCGGTGAAACTGAGCCGTCCGGAGTCGGCTGCCACGATGCGCGGGTAGCCCGAACCATTAGAAACATCATAGATGAGCATGCCATAGAGCATGTCGTTATTCACGCCCTTCTTCTTCACATACAGGTTGTAGCCAGGGATTTGGGTATAAACTGTGCCCTCGGGGATGTCAAGGGTGGGTGTCTTTTGTCGCATAGAGAACATGAGCGTCCACATCTTGACTTGCGACCTGGGCAAAACATCGTTCTGGAAAAAGAAAGCACCTATCGACACGGCTACCATCAATGCAAAAAGCGGTGCCATCACCTTGGTGAGCGATATTCCCGATGATTTCATTGCCGTGAGTTCCACATGCTCGCCCAGGTTGCCGAAAGTCATGAGCGATGCCAGCAATATGGATAGCGGCAATGCCAGCGGGACCATTGACAAAGCGGCATAGAAAAACAGTTCGGCAATCACATCGATGCTCAACCCTTTGCCCACAAGGTCGTCAATGTATTTCCACAAAAACTGCATCATCACGATGAACAAACATATAAAGAATGTCATCGCAAAGAGCGGAATGAATGTCTTCAACATGAAAACGTAAAGTTTCTTTATTCTCAACATTGCTTCTTTATTTTTGTGGAAATGTGATGCAAAATTACAACAAACATCAGTTTAACGCAAATGAAAATTGTATTTTGTGCGTTTATATTATATTTTTAGGTAAAGATAAAGGCGTTGATAGAGAAAAAATGATTAAATTTGCATGTGAAATGCTCCTCCCAAGGGACAAATGACATATAATACATTAACAATCAAAATATGGAACCTCTATTTGAGAAACTAAGACAAAACGCTGTTGCATGCAAGCAACGCATTATCCTTCCCGAGAGTACAGAACCTCGCACTCTGCGTGCCGCTAACCGCATTATCGGTGACGATGTGGCCGAGATAATCTTGATTGGCAATAAGGATGACATCTTGGCAAAGGGACGTGAACTCAATCTCATCAATCTTGAGAAAGCAACATTTGTTGATCCTGCCGATGAACAGGCGATGGAAAAATACGCACAGCTGTTCTATGAACTGCGAAAAAGCAAAGGCGTCACTATCGAAGACGCTCGCAAGAAGATACAGGATCCTCTCTACCTGGGATGCCTCATCATCAAGAACGGTGATGCCGACGGTCAGGTTGCTGGTGCTGGTAACACCACAGGCGATGTGTTGCGCCCTGCTTTCCAGATTCTCAAGACTGCTCCTGGCATTAAGGTTGTGTCAGGTGCATTCATCATGATGATGCCCGAAGGCTCGCCCTATGGCGACAATGGCGTGATGGTGTTTGCCGATTGCGCTGTTCTCCCCGACCCCTCGGCCGAAGAACTTGCACAGATCGCCGTGTCGGCCGATAAGACTGCACGTGCGCTTGCCGGCATCGAGCCCCGCATCGCTATGCTCAGTTTCTCTACAAAGGGCAGTGCAAAGCACGAAAAAGTTGATAAAGTAGTTGAGGCTACCCGCCTTGCGCTTGAACTCAACCCCAATCTCAAAATCGACGGCGAACTCCAAGCCGATGCTGCTATCGTTGCTTCGGTGGGACAAAGCAAAGCCCCTGGTAGTGAAATCGCTGGAAAAGCTAATGTTCTCGTGTTCCCCAATCTTGAGGTTGGCAATATTGCCTATAAACTCGTTCAGCGCATAGGCGGCGTGACAGCAGTAGGTCCTGTGCTGCAAGGTCTTGCTGCTCCTGTCAACGACCTCTCTCGCGGTTGTAACGAGGAAGACATCTACAAGACAATCCTTCTCACCTGCAACCAAGCCATAAACAAGTAATAACCATAATTTAACAGATAAAGCTATGAATATATTAGTGTTAAACTGCGGTAGCAGTTCGGTAAAGTATAAGCTCATCGAGATCAAGGCCAATAAGACTCTCGCAGAGGGCGGCGTGGAGAAAATCGGTCTCCCCGATGCATTCATCAAGCTCAAGTTTGAGGACGGCGGCAAGAAAATCATTCCCCTTAACATCACTGACCATGTGGGCGCAATCAAGTCAATACTTGACGTTCTCACTCATGAAGAGTATGGCTGCATCAAGTCATTTGATGAAATCGATGCTGTGGGCCATCGTGTAGTGCACGGCGGCGAGAAGTTCAGCAAGAGCATGCTCATTACCGACGAGGTTAAGGCGATGATTAAAGAATGTTATGGCATAGCTCCCCTTCACAACCCTGTGAACATGCAAGGCATTGAAGCTATCGACGCAGTTCTTCCTAATGTTCCCCAAGTGGGCGTGTTTGATACTGCTTTCCACCAGACTATGTCTCCTGCGGCTTATCGATATGCTCTGCCCGAGAAATTCTACACCGAAGACCACGTGCGTCGCTATGGTTTCCACGGAACCAGCCACCGCTTTGTTGCATCACGCGTGTGTGAAATGCTGGGTGTGTCACCCGAGGACAAGAAAATTATCTGCTGTCACATTGGCAACGGTGCAAGCATTTCGGCCATTAAGAATGGCAAGTGCGTAGATACCACTATGGGTCTCACTCCCACCGAGGGTCTTATGATGGGTACTCGCTCGGGTGATGTTGATCCCGGAGCCCTACTCTTCCTCATGGAGAAGCACAACTTCTCGGCAAAAGACATGCTCGGCATCCTCAACAAGGAAAGTGGCGTGCTGGGTGTTACTGGAATCTCGAGTGATATGCGCGAAATCGTCGAGGCTGCCGAAGAGAAAGGCGATCCCAAGGCACAACTCGCTCTTGACATGTATGAACTTCGCATTCTCAAATATATCGGTGCTTATGCCGCCGAACTAAATGGTGTAGACATCATTGCATTCACAGGTGGTGTGGGCGAAAACCAGTATGGAACCCGCAAAGTTGTTTGCCGCAACCTTGAATACCTGGGAGTAAAACTCGACGAGAAAGTAAACGACGAGACTTGGCGTGGCAAGGAAGGTGTTATCAGTACCCCCGACAGCAAGGTGAAAGTTGTTGTTGTCATGACCGATGAGGAATATATGATTGCTCATGACACCGAGGCTATCGTTGAAGGACGCGAGCCCTGATATTAAAATAGTTATTCTATCACAAATAAGAGTGCTTGCCCTCCATGGCAGGCACTCTTTGTAGTAAAAATCACGGAATTGGTGGATAAAAACGACGATTTGTAATATTATATATGTGTTACTGCAAAAAAAAAGAGATAATATTTTTGCATTTTCACATTTAATTGTTAATTTTGTGCCGTAATGTTAATTTTTTATTGATAATTACACAGTATGAAAAAATCAACTATTTGGCTTTTGACCATAGTCATGGCGTTTGCCATGATCGGTTTGCTGTTCATGCAGATCATGTATATGGAAAACATGATCAAGATGCGCAACGAGCAATTCAAGGAAATTGTGGTGCGCAGCATGTATAGTGTGACTACTATGCTTGAACAGAATGAGACCAAATATTACCTAGACCAAGATTTAAAGGAAGCATCAGCAACCTATAGTATTGCCAGCGATGCTATCACCAACGATTTCAACTTGCCGAATGACAAGGTTGACACAGGATTATCGGTAGATGAAATTAAAGTGCCCAAGCGTTCCAACTTGAGTCCTATTAAAGACCTCAATGATAGTTATCAGACCAAGCAGGAAATCCTCAAAGGACAATATCTGTATCAAAAAGGCCTGCTCAATGAGGTTATCCTTAACATATTGTCGCAGTCGAGCGATCGCCCCATCAGTGAGCGTGCCGACTCGGCGACAGTGCGTGAATATCTCAACACCGAGTTTGCCAACAATGGGTTGCCGCAGCTGCCATTTGGTTTTGCTGTTGTCAATAAGAGTTCGGGCATCGTTTACCAGTCGCCCGAGTACTCCCCCGACGACGTGGAAGACGTGTACCAGCAGCAACTCTTTCACAATGATCCGGAGGGAAAGATATATTATCTAAATGTGTTCTTCCCCACTAAAAGCGACTACATTTTCTCGACGGTGAAGTTCATGATTCCGTCTTTCATGTTCTCCTTCGTATTGCTGGTTATCTTTATTTTCACCATCATCGTTGCTTTCCGCCAGAAGAAACTCACCGAGATGAAAAATGACTTCATCAACAACATGACTCATGAGTTCAAGACTCCCATATCTTCAATATCTATTGCGGCGCAGATGCTCAATGATGATTCGGTGCGCAAGAGCCCTGCAATGCTCAAGCATGTTTCAACGGTCATCAACGATGAGACCAAGCGATTGCGTTTCCAGGTTGAGAAGGTGTTGCAGATGTCCATGTTTGACCGCAAAAATGCCACAATGAAGCCAGAGGAGATTAATGCTGATGAGATTATCTACGGTGTTATTAATACCTTCAAACTCAAGGTGGAAAAGTATGGAGGCAGTATCGGTGCCACGCTTGAAAGCGAAGATCCCATTATCAATGTGGATAAGATGCATTTCACTAATGTGATTTTCAATCTGCTCGACAACGCTATCAAATATCGCCGAGAGGATGTGCCGCTAGAACTCAATGTCATCACATCTAACCCCGATGAGGATCACATAAAGATTGTCATTGAGGATAACGGCATAGGCATCAAGCGTGAGGACTTGAAAAAGATATTCGAAAAGTTCTACCGCGTTTCCACCGGCAACCGCCATGACGTGAAGGGGTTTGGACTTGGACTTGCTTATGTCCACAAAATGGTCACTCTCTTTGGCGGCACAATCAAAGCCGAGAGCGAAGTGAACAAAGGAACGAAATTTATTATATTATTACCACTTATAAAATAGAAAATTATGGAAGAAAAACTGAAAATCCTTTTGTGCGAGGATGACGAGAATCTGGGAACACTCACCAGAGAGTATCTTGAGGACAAAGGCTACAAGGCTGAACTCTTTGCCGATGGCGAAAGCGGATACAAGGCGTTCTTGAAAGGCAAGTATGACATCTGTCTGCTCGACGTGATGATGCCTAAAAAGGACGGTTTCCAACTGGCTCAAGAAATTCGCACAGTCAACAACGAGGTGCCTATTATATTCCTAACAGCAAAGGCTCTCAAAGAAGATGTTCTTGAGGGTTTCAAAATCGGCGCCGATGACTACATCACCAAGCCTTTCAGCATGGAGGAGCTTGTGTTGCGCATCGAGGCAATCTTGCGCCGCGTGAAGGGCAAGAAAGGCAAGGAGGTTACTGTTTACAAGATCGGTAACTTCACGTTTGACACTCAACGCCAAATGCTCTTCACCGATGAGAAAAGCGAGAATCTCACCACGAAGGAGTCAGAGTTATTGAGTTTGCTTTGCGCTCATGTCAACGAGATTCTTGAGCGTAATTTCGCACTCAAGACCATCTGGATTGATGACAATTATTTCAACGCCCGTTCGATGGACGTTTACATCACTAAACTCCGCAAGAAACTCAAGGCTGATCCCAACATTCAGATTATCAATATTCATGGCAAGGGTTATAAACTCATTGCTCCCGACACAGAGGTTAAGTGAAATTCTCATTTTAGGTGAGTTGGCTTCGCCTTTAAAATCGGCGTTACTTCATTCTTTTTATTAATAAAGTTGGAAGTATCGCCGTTTTTTTTTAATTTTGCAGCCAAATTGACTAGAAATTAGAGATGAAATTGTTTCTTTATCGCATATATCAGTGGTGCATTGCTACTCCGCTTGTTATTATATTCACTATCATATATGCACTTCTGTCGTGCATAGGCAGCATTGTCAGCCCTAACCGCTGGGCGCACTATATGGGTGTTGCTTGGGGGTGGACATGGTGCACGCTCATGCTTGTGAGGGTCAAAGTTGTTAGAAGTCCAAAGGTTAGCAAGAATTCTTCATATGTATTTGTTGCTAATCATCAGAGTGCTTATGACATATTCTCTATCTATGGTTTCTTGGGTTACCAGTACAAGTGGATGATGCGAAAGGCACTCACTAATATACCTTTTATAGGATGGGCATGCCGGACAGCGGGTCACATTATGGTTGATAACAAGTCGGCTACTGGCATCAAGGCCACTATTGCCGATGCCAAGAAAAAACTGCAAGGCGGAGTCTCGGTTGTCATCTTTCCTGAAGGTCGTCGCACTGATACCGGTAAAATGGGTCCGTTCAAGAATGGTGCTTTCAAACTCGCTGTAGAATTTGGACTACCTCTTGTTCCCGTAACAATAGATGGCGCTTACAAAGTGATGCCCCGCAACACTTTTAATGTGACACCAGGAACAATCAAGCTTACGGTACACGATCCTATAGAACCGGGCGAAGACGGCCATAACGTATCGCACGTCAGTGAGTTGTGTCGCAAAACCATTCAATCATGCTTGCCTGCCGAAAACTGTGACTAGATAAAAAAGTGATTTTTTTACAAAAAAAACACTGAAATATTTTGCAGGTTCAAAAAAAAGCAGTAATTTTGCAACGCAATTGACGGAACGCAATTGACAAACTGTCTTATGGTGTAATGGTAGCACGACAGATTCTGGTCCTGTTAGTAAAGGTTCGAGTCCTTTTAAGACAACAAGAGAGGTGACCGTAATGCGGTTACCTTTTTTATGAAATTTACTTTTTTAACAATTTAAACTAATTATCACAAATGGCAACTAAAATCAGATTGCAGCGCCACGGTCACAAGGACTACGCGTTCTATCCCATTGTAATCGCCGATAGCAGGGCACCACGAGATGGTAGATTTATTGAAAGGATTGGTTCTTATAACCCAAACACTAATCCTGCTACAATAAGTTTAAATTTCGAGCGCGCACTCTACTGGGTGAATGTAGGTGCAATTCCTACTGACACAGTTCGTAACATTCTTTCTCGCGAAGGCGTTATGCTCATGAAGCATCTCCAGGGCGGCGTTAAGAAGGGCGCATTTGATCAGGCTGAGGCTGAGCGTCGTTTCAACGCTTGGAAGGCCGAGAAGGATGCAAAGCTTGAGAATGTTAAGAACCAGGAGCGTGAAGCTAAAAAGGCTAACGCAAAGCAAGCTCTTGAAGAGGAAGTAAAGAAGAATGAAGCTAAGGCTGAGGCTGTAGCAAAGAAGAAAGCTGAGATCGCTGCCGCTAAGGCTGCTGCTGAGGCAGAAGCTGCTGCTGCACAGGCTGAGGCTGAAGCTCCCGCTGAAGAAGCAGCAGAGGCTTAATTCTCAAAAAAGACGAAAACAAAAAATCCTGCTTTTTGTGAGCAGGATTTTTTTTCACCCTTTTCTGTCTGTTAATCACTGAAAATCGTTGGCGAGGCACTCGGCACATCTCTCACCGTCAATAGCACTTGACACAATGCCGCCGGCATAACCTGCCCCTTCTCCACATGGATAAAGCCCTTTTATAGCGATGTGACATAAAGTCTCGTTATCACGGGGAATACGCACGGGTGATGATGTCCTTGTCTCTACACCAATCACAATCGCATCGTTAGTGAGGAATCCAGGTCTAGTACGGTCAAATTCCTTAAAACCCTTACGCAACCTGTTACCTATAAACGGAGGTAACCATTTGTCCAGACGTGATGGTTGCACTCCTGCTGGATAAGACGACGGAGGGATGAGTTTAGACGGTTTACCTTCCACAAAGTCTTTCATGCGCTGTGCTCCTGCAACCAGGCTGTTACCTGCTTGTTCATAAGCCACTCGTTCTAGGTCTTCCTGGAAACGCATCATTTTCAACACACCCATGTCAGAATATTTTTCGGGCAAATCTTCTGGATGAATTTCAACCACCATGCCCGAGTTTGACCAATAGGTGTTGCGCAAGCTAGGCGACATTCCGTTCACAACAAGTTGTCCGGGTGCACTGGCAGCAGGCACAATCACGCCACCAGGACACATGCAGAACGAATATACGCCTCGTCCATTCACTTGGGTCACAAACGAATATTCCGCAGCAGGCAGATACTTGCCACGTCCTTCACGAGAGTGATATTGCAACTGGTCAATAAGATGCTGCGGGTGTTCTAGTCGCACTCCCACGGCGATTCCCTTGCTTTCAAGTTCAATGCCTTGTTTGTTGAGCATCTCATAGACGTCACGGGCCGAGTGGCCGGTAGCGAGGATAACAGGTCCCACATACTCCTCGCCCGTTGATGTTACAACACCATTTACCTCATTATTGTCAACCTGCAGATTTGTCACACGAGTCTGAAAATGTACCTCGCCGCCACATTTGATAATTGTATTGCGCATGTTTTCAATCACATGCGGCAGCTTATCGCTACCTATGTGGGGATGAGCATCAATTAAGATATCCTCTTTGGCTCCATGCTGGTGCAAAATGCCCAATATTCTTTTTACCGAACCACGTTTCTTGCTGCGGGTGTAAAGTTTTCCGTCACTATATGCTCCTGCCCCACCCTCGCCGAAACTATAATTGCTGTCGGGGTCCACAACGCCTTCTCTAGAAATGCGTGCCACATCCACTCTACGGTCCTTGACATTCTTTCCGCGTTCAAGCAAAATGGGTTTTATGCCAAGTTCAATAAGCCTCAATGCGGCAAATAGTCCGCCAGGGCCAGCACCCACAACAATAGCCTGCTTTGTGCCGGTTACCTCTTTGTAGTCGATGGGGTCAACAAGATTCTCTTCGGCTACGGGTTCATCGATGTAAGCTCGAACTGTTAGATTTATCATTATCTGACGTTGACGAGCATCTATTGAGCGCTTTATGATTCTAACACCATTTATTCGCTCAATGTTTATCTTTAATTTGCCAGCCACAGCACGTATTATCTCATCGGTACACGATGCTACGCGGGGTATTTCTCTTATTTGTAGTTCTTCTACCATTTCTTTTGTACTTTTTCAATGCAAATTTAATGCTTTTTTGCCTATTTAGTTGTATCTTTGTAAAGTTTTTAACTCACAATGGTTGACAATGACTAAAATAAAAGGAGTATTATTTGATTTAGACGGTGTTTTGCTAGATACCGAGGGGATTTATACTGAATTCTGGGACGCTGTAGAAGAGCGCTACCCTACCCACATTCCTAACTTTTCAAGCGTGATCAAGGGATCTAATCTTTTTGAGATTCTTCATGACCATTATGCCGACGAGAATACAAGGCAACTCGTTACCGAGATGCTTAATGACTTTCAGCGTAGCATGAAGTATGAATATTTTCCTGGGGCGATTGAATTTGTTGAACAACTCAACAAAGCTGGCATTGCCACTTGTATTGTCACCAGCAGCGACCAGAAGAAGATGGATGCGGTATATGCTCAACACCCTGACTTCAAGGAGCACTTTAATGCCATTGTCACTGGTGATATGGTAAAAAACGCTAAACCCCATCCTGAATGTTTCCTTCTGGGGGCAAAACTCATCAACTGCGATTGCTCGCAATGTCTAATCTTCGAAGATTCGATTAAAGGATTAAGAGCAGCGCAAGCTGCCGGGGGTAAAGTCATAGGACTTCCTACTACCAATCCAGAGGATGTTGTCAAGCAATATGCTCATGTCGTGATTAATTCATTTGAAGGTCTCTCTCTTGAAAATTTATTATAACGGCATGAAGTTCACACTCATGGTTGTTGGCAAAACTGCCACAGGGTATCTCAAGCAAGGTATTGATGAGTATGTCAAGCGTTTGTCGCATTACATTACATTTGACATAGTGCATCTATCTGACGCGAAAAACACGAAAAAGCTCACTGAAAGCCAGCAGAAACAAGCCGAAGGCATCACAATCTTGCAGAAACTGGAGAGCAGCGACTATGTGGTATTGCTCGATGAACATGGCAAGGAATACACATCGATGAACTTCTCGGCCTACATTCAGAAACGCATGGCAAGCGGTTCGCGCAGGGTGGTATTCATTGTGGGAGGGCCTTACGGGTTCTCGGAGGATGTGTATGCAAGGGCTAATGACATGCTTTCATTGAGCAAAATGACATTTTCGCATGAGATGATAAGGCTCATTTTCACCGAGCAGCTTTACCGAGCATGTACTATTCTTAACCACGAACCCTATCATCACGAGTGATGTGTGGCATGTTTTTTGCAATTTATATTCTGTGTAAATAATTTTATATTGTATAGATGAACAATTACTTTGACGATAACAATAACGAAATGAGCGAATGCTCACCTACTAGAGTTATGCCTATAATCACTGAAATACACCATACTAAGGACGAAGACCCTGTTGTTGACGAGAACGGCAAGATGTCAGTTGCAATGCTGGCACTTCGCGACATGGTCCTTTTCCCTGGCATGACTATGCCCGTAGCTGTGGGAAGAGAAAAGTCACTTAAAGTAGTGCGTGAAGCATCTAAAAAACACCAGCGCATAGGTGTTTTCTGCCAAATTGACCGCGCAACCGAAGATCCCGGACAAAAAGACCTATATAATTATGGCACACTTGCCGAAATTATTAAGGTCATCGAGATGCCCGACGGCTCGGTTAATGTCATTCTGCAAGGTCGCGTTGGACTTTGTCTTGACGAAGTGACCGAGACTGTGCCTTATCTCAAGGGAACGGTTTCTCTCACCGAGGAAATCAAATCACCTAATAGAGACACAGAGTTCAAGGTGCTCATTTCTTCGATCACCGAGGTTACTTTTAACATGCTGGCCAACATGGGCGACAGCGGACGTGAACTCGCCTTTGCGATGAAGAATATTGATAACTCTTATTATCTGATTAACTTCTTGGCAACAAATGTGCAGTTCGACCCTGAAAAGAAGCAGGCGATGCTCGAAGAACGTAACATGAAAAAGCGTGGTTACATGCTTTATTCTTATCTTCGTCAAGAAGCCCAATTTGTTGAAATCAAAGCAGAAATCCAATCTCGCACGAGAGAAGATATATCTCAACAGCAGAGAGAACATTTCCTTCAGCAACAGATTCGCACCATCCAGGAGGAACTGGGCGCTGCTGGCGGCGATGACATTGATGTTCTCGAAAACCGTGCTCTCAAGAAAAAGTGGAGCGACAAAACTAACGAGCAGTTCCAGAAAGAACTGCGCAAACTCGAGCGTCTCAACCCGCAGTCGCCCGACTATGCAGTCCAGTTTGCCTACCTTGACAACTTCCTCAACCTTCCCTGGTTGGAGTACAGTAAAGATAATTTTGACTTAAAGAAGGTAGAGAAAAAACTTGATAAAGACCACTATGGTCTCGACGATGTCAAGAACCGCATCCTTGAACACCTTTCAGTGCTTAAATTGCGTGGTGACCTCAAGGCTCCCATCATCTGCCTCTATGGTCCTCCGGGAGTGGGCAAGACATCGCTCGGACGTTCTGTTGCCGAGGCGCTTAACCGCAAGTATGCACGCATCTCATTGGGCGGACTCCATGATGAGGCCGAGATTCGCGGACATCGTCGCACCTACATAGGTGCTATGCCGGGACGCATCATTGACGCTATGATCAAGAGTGGCACATCTAACCCCGTGATTGTTCTTGATGAGATTGACAAGGTGGGCAAGGATTACAAGGGCGATCCCTCTAATGCACTGCTTGAAGTCCTCGATCCCGAGCAAAACAACAAATTCCACGACAACTATCTGGACGTGGATTACGATTTATCGAAGGTGTTGTTTATCGCTACCGCCAATTCGCTTGCAACCATCAGCCAACCACTGCTCGACCGCATGGAAATCATCGAGATAAGCGGTTATATCCAGGAGGAAAAGCTGGAGATAGCCAAGCGTCACCTTATTCCCAAGCAACTTGAGCAGAATGGATTTGATCCTAAAGAAGTGAAATTCAGCAATCAAGCTGTTTCTAAGGTCATAGACCTTTACACAAGGGAAAGCGGTGTGCGTGAGTTGGAGAAAAAAATCGCAAAGGTATTGCGCAAGATTGCCCGCCTCAAGGCTTATGGTGACGAATATCCCACGACGGTTAAGCCCGACATGGTCTCTGATTATTTAGGTCCCAAGACATTCACTCACGACATCTATGAGGGCAATGACTATGCGGGCGTAGTGACTGGTCTGGCATGGACCGCAGTGGGCGGTGAGATCCTTTTCGTTGAGTCTTCGCTTTCAAAAGGAAAAGACGGCAAACTCTCGCTCACAGGCAATCTGGGTGACGTGATGAAAGAATCGGCCGCTATCGCAATGCAGTACATCAAGGCTCACTGCGAAGAATTAGGCATCAGCATGGACACTATCAACTCTCACAACGTGCACATCCATGTTCCAGAAGGTGCTGTACCCAAAGACGGACCTTCGGCTGGTGTCACAATGGTAACGTCACTTGTATCTTCATTCACACAGAGAAAAGTGCGCAACAAACTTGCAATGACAGGCGAGATTACCCTACGCGGCAAAGTGTTGCCAGTGGGAGGAATCAAGGAGAAAATCCTCGCTGCCAAGCGCTCTGGTATCACCGATATAATCTTGTGCGAAGAAAACCGCAAAGACATCGAAGATATCAAACCTGTTTATCTCGAAGGCGTGACTTTCCACTATGTAAAGACAATATCCGATGTCCTTGACTTTGCACTACTTGACGAGATGGTAAAGAATGCGCTCACGCTGTGATGCCCGAGTTGAATACGGTTCTATTAGAAGATTAAATTTAACTTAATAAGTCCGGAGGGAATTGCTCTCAGGACTTTTTTCTTGACTGTCAATGATGTTTATCAGCTATTTAATGATATAATATCATTGGTGTCCAATAAAAATGGACGAGTTAATTAATTTAATCAAATAGTCCCTTAAAAAGGGGATAATCGAGTACGCTCGTCACCTCCATGTGCAGTGCTGCCGAGTTCCTTGACATCAATTCTACCAGAATGACTCGAGGAACAGGCGATCGCTGTATGGGACTAACCATTCGTCCGGTGCGAGCGGTTAAGACGGAATAAACCATTTAAAAAATGTTATAACACATTGGTATATCAAATAAATTATTTAAATTTGAAAAGTAATTTTTATATCAATTTAGGTTATGAACGATATATCTGATTTATTAAGAGAATTATTGGATCGATGTGGCAATAATGAGACACTCGACAGTGAGTTTCAAAATCTATTGCAGGCCGACGTTAGACTACAAGATGAGTATAAATTGTGGTGTAACGCACATGGCTACACTGTGCGCAACGGCTATCGTGACTATATAAATGAACTTGTTGAATCTCAAGATTCTATTTGGGATAATTATAAAGAATTTGGAAACGAAATTTAAACATGAGCACTAATTTACGTTTTCCTGCCGAGTGGGAACTGCAAGACGCTGTGATGATTACGTGGCCTTTCGATACCACCGACTGGGCATATATTATTGACGAAGTGACCCAATGCTATGTCAATTTGGCACATGCCATTGTTCAGGACGAGGATTTGGTGATTGTCACTTCTTGCATTGATGACACGAAGCAGGCACTTGGCGATATTGACTTGACTAGGGTGCATTTCTATGAAATGGCCAATAATGATACATGGGCAAGAGATTTCGGACCTATCACTGTGATAAGAGATGGCAAATTGCAACTTCTTGATTTCACATTCAATGCATGGGGTATGAAGTTTGCTGCCGACTGCGACAACCTCATCAACTTGCGTCTTCACGATATGGGCGCGTTTGCCGTCGATATGCAATCATGCCGAGAACTTGTGCTTGAAGGCGGAAGCATAGAGAGCGATGGCAATGGCACAGTCATGACTACCTCGATGTGCTTGCTGCAGGAGAACCGCAATCCCTGGCTCAATCAAGCGCAGATTGAAGCAGAATTGAAGAACCGGCTTGGTGCCAAAAAGATTCTCTGGATTGAAAACGGTTATCTCACAGGTGATGACACCGATGGCCATATTGATACTATCGCTCGTTTTGCTCCTGACAATACCATAGTGTATGTGGGGTGTGACGACCCCAGCGACGAGCAATTTGAGTCGCTCAAGGCTATGGAAGACGAACTCAAGGCTGCTACCAATGCGCAAGGCGAGCCCTACCGACTGCTGCGTCTCCCCTCTCCCGCCCCTATCTTCGAGAACGACATCCCGGCTTTCCGTCTGCCTGCCACTTATGCCAATTTCTTGATTATGAACCATCAAGTTTTGGTTCCCGTTTACGGCCAACCCACCGACGAGCAGGCTCTTGAAGTCATAGGGCAAGCATTCCCCGGACGTAAGGTCGTGGGCATAGATTGTAATTCACTCATTAAACAACACGGATCTCTGCATTGCGTCACAATGCAACTTTTCAAAAACACATTGAAGAAATGAAAGTAGGCATTATCCAGCAACACAATACCAGCGATATCATTGACAATCGCAACCGACTGATTACAAAAGTTAGGAAATTGGCAAGTGAAGGCGCGCAACTTGTTGTGCTTCAAGAACTACATGATTCGCTTTACTTCTGCCAGGTTGAAGACGTTGACAACTTTGACCTCGCTGTGCCCATTCCTAGTCAAGAGACCGACCTATACAGCAACGTTGCTCGCGAGTGCGGCATCGTGCTTGTTACATCGATGTTTGAACGTCGTGCAGCGGGACTATATCACAACACTGCTGTTGTGTATGATACCGACGGCAGCATTGCAGGAACCTATCGCAAGATGCACATCCCCGACGATCCAGCCTATTATGAGAAATTCTATTTCACCCCTGGCGATTTGGGATTTGAACCCATCAACACGTCACTAGGTCGTCTTGGTGTACTGGTATGCTGGGACCAGTGGTATCCCGAAGCGGCTCGCCTCATGGCTCTCAAAGGGGCACAGCTACTCATCTACCCCACTGCCATCGGCTATGAAAGCAGCGACACCCTTGATGAGCAAAACCGCCAGCGCAATGCTTGGATCACGGTGCAGCGCGGACATGCTGTAGCCAACGGCCTTCCTGTCGTTACTGTCAATCGTGTGGGTCACGAGTCAGACCCGTCAGGACAAACCAATGGAATCCAGTTCTGGGGCAATAGCTTTGTTGCTGGACCACAGGGCGAATTGATTTTCGAGGCTCCCGTTGATGAAGAGGTGGAAACAATTATCGACATCGACATGAAACGCAGCGAGAACGTGCGTCGCTGGTGGCCGTTCCTGCGCGACCGCCGCATCGAGAACTACGAAGGTCTCACCAAGAGATTCCTTGACTAAATACAATTATTTATAAACCAATACAAAATTTATTAGCTTATGATAAAGAAATTATTGCTCTTGTTAACTGTAGCCGTTACGGAACCCTGAACAATATGTCCGCGTGAGCGACATCAACGATGACAAGGTCACAGATGTAAACGACCTCAACACCATCATAAACAAGCTTCTGGGCAAATAAATCATCAAAGCGAATAAAGTCCAAAACAGCACCATCAAGTGGATTCCACTATTGATGGTGCTGTTGCTTTATGAACAATACTTCTTAATCAGAATGTAAAGTGGAGTTGGATGCGGACGCCGTGGCGGTCAACACCGGGGGTGTCACGGTAAGTAAGTCGCCACACATAATCTACTCGCAAGAATGTGAGGATGTTATCAAGGCCCACGCCCATTTCCATATAAGGACTCTTTCCCATTTCTTGCGATAATGTTCCGTCGGGGAACATGAAGACATCACCGCATTTTGCTGGATTATTTCGGTCGCTAAGGCTGCCCCATAGACCTCTGAACGATACAACCTCACGCAGTTTGAGTTTCTTAATCAATGGCAAATGGTTCATCAGCAACCCATTGGCCCAGTAGGTCACATCCCACGACAAGTACTGGTCGTTCACAAATTCCATGGGGCTCATGAGGGCATAAGACTCGGGCTGCACCGTGTATGACAAATTGGCATTGGGCAGCAACAAGTCGGGGTAACTCACTTTGCTCCAAATCTTTCCGCCTTTCAAAATGATATCTGTATAGCCGAATGCTGAGAACCAGAACCTCTTCTGCAACCCCACTTCGGTTTTGTTGATTTCATACAAGTTGCCCATAAACCCTTTGGGCATATAGGTGTGAGACAATGTGATAATGGGAGCATCCATGTTGACGGGAAAGCGGAACAGGCGTGTTTGGTAGAACTTCTCGCCTCGGGCATATCGCAATGTGGCTTTGAAACCCGCCTCGGTGTATTTGTTGCGGGTTGTTCCATCTGGATAAATAAAGTTGAGGAATTTAGAATGCTCATGTATATTGTGCTCAAATCCCACCGCTACCGAGAAGTGGTTAAGCGTCTCCAGCTTATACTCCAGTTGAGTCTTGCGGAGGTAAAGTAATTTGTTGTCTTCTTGTCTTTTCAGTGCCAAGAAAACGTTGTCGGTATTGGTGTAAAGGTATTTCTGACCCAGTTTGTCCACGTCATATTGGTGCATGAGCCTTATCGAGTGTATTGGGAACTCTTGGTCGAGATGTTGCTTTTCATTGAATGAATATTCCAGTTGCCCTTGGTATTTCAACTTCTCGTCACGGCACCCATAGGCCACGTATGCTCTTGTGAACCATCTTTTGCTCAGGTTTACAGTGGACATGCCGCCCAGCCTCAATCTCACTCCTTCAAGAGAGTTGCCGCTTATAGTTGTGTTGAGCGGGCCGAAATCCCATTTGCTGTTCTTCCCGTTGGTGGGTATATAGCCATTTACGAATGTCACGATGATTTTCTCTCCCCAGTAAAATATTTTGTTTTGCCTCAAACGGTTGAGCATGTTCTGCACTGTATTGCCGTCAACGCCATGAGTTTGCGGCCGGTTAAAGGTCCAGTAGGATTCTTCACGCTTGAAAGCCTTGCTGTCGATAATTTGCTCGCCAGGTTTCTCAAATATCAGCATGTCGTTAGGACTGTAAAAGCTGTGGTTGCTATAGGAGGTTTCACGACGCGCAAACATGCCCGGCGTGCCCTTTACAAGACGAAACTCTACTTCTATGTCATCACGCAACTTGAGTCTTGAACCGTCCTCGGCCTTTTGGTAATCTTGTATTATGTGCATGCGCTCCACATAGTTCAGGTTGATATTGTGCGGCACATTCATTGTCACTCGCTTGATAAACAAAGTGGTGTCGTTCAGCGGGATATACATTCGTCCCAGGAAACCAAATCCCTCGGTGTTGAACGGCACAAAGCTCAATTCGATACACTTCTCGCCTCCTATGTCGAGCGTGTCGTTGAGATAATATTTGTAGAATGTGGTTCCTATCGATGACAAAGGGCTCACAAACTTATTAGACATCAATGTCACGTCATTGCCAAAGATGTCCACTTCCCTAAATACTTCGTTAAGAAAGGTCTTAATGCTTGTTTGGTCAAACGATTCGTCAAGACCATTGCTTTTGAGAGCATCGATATATTCCTTGTGCGACTTGGGTGACTTGCGGAAATACTCGGTAGAAAGCTGTTCCTTTATAGATATGGGCAAGACTTTATGCCCGGTCAGTGTCGATGTGTCGGCATATTCTTCGAGGAACTTGTATTTCCTCAACAAAGAGTTTTTGCCTCCTGCTTCTTCTAGGTCGTTAAATCCATAGGCCAACCGCTCGTATTTGTTGAAAGAATAGGAAGAGTTGTTGGTGGGATCTCCTTCTTTGCGTTTAGCAATCAGTTTTTTTGCCAACTCTACTGCGGGATTGTTCTTCTTGCTGTATTTTTCTTTTCCTCGTTTAATAACTACCTCGTCGAGCGAGACAGCGTCGGCACTCATTTCGATGATTGCAACGCTTTGTCCTGGCTTTATTGTAATTTCTTTGGTCGCATAACCCACGGCCGACACGCGCAGTTTGGTTATTTTCTCTCGTGTGTTTATATTAAATCCGCCATGTTCTGTAGCTATCAAGCCCACATCAGATCCGGGAGCTGATATCGATGCAAAAGGGACAGGCTCGTGTGATATCGAGTCTCTCACCATTCCCGTTATTTGCACCATTGATTGAGCCGATAACTGTAAAACTGACGATAATACAAGTATTAAAAAAATATTTACTTTTCCCATAATTGGTTGCAAAATTAATAAATTTATGTTTTTATGCCAAATATACCTTTGAAATAGACCGCGTTTTTGTAAATAATTACTTACACATGTGCCACTTTCTTTGTAAGTAAACAAAAATGTTGTACCTTTGTACTTTAATATAAGTATTATGGATAGTGTAAGAAATATTGCCGTCCTTGGCAGTACTGGTTCAATAGGACGGCAAACCCTCGACATAATAGCAGAATATCCTGCTCTATTCAAGGCATGGTTGCTGGTGGCCAACAACAGTGCCGATTTGCTCATTGAACAGGCATTGAAGGTTATGCCCCATGCCGTTGTGATTGGCAATGAGGCTTTGTATGATAAGGTCAAGCAAGCATTGTCTCACACCGATATTGAAGTGCATGCAGGTGCCAAGGCCATCGCACAGCTTGCTGCACATCCCGATGTCGATACCGTGGTCACTGCTATGGTAGGTTACAGCGGACTGGAATCAACCATTTCGGCTATAAACAACGGCAAGAAAATTGCGCTTGCCAACAAAGAAACACTTGTTGTTGCTGGCGAATTGATTACTAAACTGCTTGAAACATCAACCTCTGTCCTGTACCCTGTCGATAGTGAGCATGGTGCATTTTACCAGTGCCTTGTGGGTGAGAGGCATGAGGATATTGAGAAACTTATCCTCACAGCTTCGGGTGGTCCATTCCGCAACACGCCCATTGAGCAACTTGCCCATGTCACTGCGAGCGATGCGTTGAAACACCCCAACTGGAGCATGGGTGCCAAAATCACAATCGATTCGGCAACAATGATGAACAAAGGCTTTGAAATGATAGAGGCAAAGTGGCTATTCGGCGTGAAGCACGACGATATTGAAATTGTTGTTCATCCGCAATCTATCGTGCACTCAATGGTACAGTTTATAGACGGGTCGGTAAAGGCACAACTTGGACTCCCCGACATGCATTTGCCCATACGCTATGCGCTGGGGCTTCCTGAACGCCGACTTCCGACCGACGAGCGCAAGATGACACTTTGCGACTATGCATCACTCACTTTTGAGAAACCCGATTTCAACAAGTTCCCATTGCTTAATGCTGCTTACGAGGCGGCTCGTCGTGGCGGCAATGTAGCGTGCGTGATGAACGCTGCCAATGAAATAGCCGTGGCTGCATTCCTCAAGGGCGAATTGAGCTTTAACGGTATCTATGAGACTGTTTACAAGACTATGCAGTTCATTCCGTTTATTGAAACGCCCACCTATGAGCAGTATGTTGAGACTAATCTTGCTGCACGGCAATATGCAACATCACTTTTAAAATAAGAATATTAAAACACATACATAAGGTTCAATTAAATGAGTACTACTTTTTGGTTTAAAGCACTTGAATTAATTCTTGCATTAGGACTGCTCGTGATGGTTCACGAGTTTGGACACTACTTCTTCTCACGCATTTTCGGCGTTTGGGTAGAGAAATTCTATTTGTTCTTCAATCCTTGGTTTTCTATCGCGAAATGGAAACCAAAAGCTAAAGTTGATAAAGACGGCACAGAACTCAAGAACTCATGGAGAGCAACAACTTATGGCATAGGTTGGGTGCCTCTGGGAGGATATTGCAAGATAGCAGGTATGATTGATGAGTCGATGGACAAAGAGCAGATGAAGCAACCTGCACAACCCTACGAATTTCGATCTAAACCTGCATGGCAACGATTGTTCATCATGGTGGGCGGTGTGCTGTTCAACTTCCTGCTTGCCATTGTCATCTATGCCGGCATCGTTTATACCTATGGTGAGATGATCATAAACTTCACCGATGTCACCGAGGGTATGGATTTCAGCACCAGCGCTCACAAGGCTGGACTTGTTGATGGTGACATCATGCTCATGGCCGATGGCAATAACTTGTCATCGGTAAATAGCGAAGAACTCCAAACTGTTCTTACCGCTAAGACTCTCAAAGTGTTGCGCAATCACAAAGACACTGTTGACATCAAACTGCCGTCGGA
Source organism: Sodaliphilus sp. (assembly GCF_045598405.1). NCBI lineage: Bacteria > Pseudomonadati > Bacteroidota > Bacteroidia > Bacteroidales > Muribaculaceae > Sodaliphilus > Sodaliphilus sp. Next base: position 81,638 of record NZ_JAZLLZ010000037.1, on the reverse strand, counting down.
CTTCGTTTTCCAGATGAACAAAGATGCCGAGAACGGAGAATCTCCCATTAGCATCAGAATACCTGTGGTTGTTTCACAAGCACAACCAAATTCGGGTGCCGAAAAGGCAGGGCTCACAAAAGGTGATCGCATCCTTGCAGTTAACAACGATACAACACCTTCATTCACAGAGCTTAACCCTACCCTGCTTAAATATAAGAACCAAGTTGTGAAACTTAAATACTTGCGTGAAGGAAAAGAATGTGTGACCGATGTCAAAGTTGACGATAACGGCAAACTGGGCATTCAACTCACTTCGCCCACCGATATTTATAAAGTGACAATTGTTCAATACGGTATATTCCAGTCTATTCCACGTGGCATCAAGATGGGTGTTGACAAGCTTGTCAACTACGTCAAGTCGCTCAAACTGCTTTTCTCACCTCAGGGTGCACAGAGCCTGGGCGGTTTCGGCACGATAGGAAGCATATTCCCCGACTCATGGAACTGGCTCAGTTTCTGGGAAATCACAGCATTCCTTTCTATCATTCTTGCAGTAATGAACATTTTACCCATACCTGCACTAGACGGCGGGCACGTGCTGTTTTTGCTGTATGAAATGATCACAAGACGCAAACCAAGTGAGAAATTCCTTGAGCGGGCACAAATCGCAGGAATGGTTATTCTCTTGCTTCTTTTGCTTTTTGCTAATGGAAATGACATCTATAGGTTCTTTATTAAATAATATTTTACAATGACCTACAAAGCAATAAAAATTCGCCGCGGCAAGGAAGAATCGCTCAAGCGTTTTCATCCTTGGGTGTTCTCGGGCGCAATCGATTCTTATGACGAAACAATCGAAGAAGGCGATCTCGTCACTGTCTATACCCACGACGGCAAACTCATAGGAAATGGCCATTTCCAGATAGGCAGCATTGCCGTGAGAGTCTTGGCCTTTGATGATTCAGAGATTAATGAGGAATTTTTCCTCCAGCGGCTTCAGCATGCTTTCAATGTGCGCAAGTCATTGGATCTCATGCGCGACGACAATAACGCTTTCAGACTTGTGCATGGCGAGGGTGACTTCCTGCCAGGGCTTGTTGTTGACATCTATGGTGCAACTGCCGTCATGCAGGCTCACTCACCAGGAATGCACTTTGCACGCAACCTTATCGCCTCGGCACTCACAAAGTTGCCTTGTGGCATAGTTAAGAATGTGTATTACAAGAGTGAGACCACCCTACCCTTCAAGGCTCAACTTGACCCACAGAACCAATACATTATAGGCAGTTACGAAACCGACGAGGCAGTTGAGAATGGACTTAAGTTCCATGTGGATTGGCTCAAAGGTCAGAAAACAGGATTCTTTGTTGACCAGCGCGAAAACCGCAGTTTGCTGGAAAAATACTCACACGACCGTCGAGTGCTCAACATGTTCTGCTACACTGGTGGTTTCTCATTCTATGCAATGAGAGGCGGAGCAAAATTAGTTCATTCAGTTGACAGCAGTGCAAAGGCAATAAAACTCACTAACGACAACGTAGAACTCAACTACCCTGGTGATTCCCGTCACACAGCCTACGCCGAAGATGCATTCAAGTTCCTTGACAACATCAAGAAAGATGAATATGATCTTATAATCCTTGATCCGCCGGCGTTTGCCAAGCACAAGAGTGCACTCAAAAATGCACTTATAGGCTATCGCAAACTCAACGCAAAGGCTTTTGAGAAAATTCAGTCGGGTGGCATACTGTTCACTTTCTCTTGCTCACAAGCAGTCAATCGCGAGCAGTTCCGTCTTGCAGTATTCAGCGCAGCAGCAATGTCGCACCGCAAAGTGCGCATATTGCACCAGCTCACACAGCCTGCCGACCATCCCATCAACATATATCACCCTGAAGGAGAATATCTCAAAGGACTTGTGCTTTATGTAGAATAACATACAAAACATTTATATATGAAAAAATCTATTCTAGCCGCTGCAATAGTGGCATTATCAACAAGTGCTATGGCGCAAAACAATGACTTCAACTATGTCGTTGACCGCTTTGCCGACATTCAAGTGCTTCGATATGAAGTACCAGGCTTCAACGAACTATCTCTCAACCAAAAGAAATTAGTGTATTTCCTTCATGAGGCTGCTTTGCAAGGTCGTGACATTCTCACCGACCAGAACTGCAAGTACAACTTGCAGGTGAGACAAGTCCTTGAACAAATCTACGTTAATTATAAGGGCGATCGCAATAGCGAGGACTTTAAAGGTCTTGAACTTTATCTCAAGCAGGTGTGGTTCGGCAATGGCATCCATCACCACTACGGCATGGACAAGTTCGAACCAAAATTCTCTATCAACTTCTTCGTTGAAGAGTATGACAAATTGCCCCTTGACAAACTCCCTATCTACTCTTGCGACCGTTGCACCGAGGAAGGCAAGTGTGACAAAGCAGTGAGACTGCGCAAGACCCTTGAGAAAGTTATCTTTGATCCCACATTTATGGCCAAGAAGGTAAACCAGGCCGATGGCGAGGATTTGATAGCAACCTCTGCAACAAACCTTTACGAGGGTGTTACTCAACAAGAAGTTGAGGACTATTTCAATGCACTTAAAGACCCCAATGATGAAACTCCCATTTCTTACGGTCTCAACACAAAGGTAGTAAAGGAAGATGGTAAGGTAGTTGAGAAACCCTATAAAGTGGGCGGACTTTACTCCGAAGCTATTGTCAACATTATCTACTGGTTGCAGCAGGCTGTTAAGGTGACCGAGAACAGTGCACAACGTGATTACATCAACAGACTCATTGATTTCTACACCACAGGTTCACTCAAAACATTTGACGAGTATTCAATCATGTGGGCAGAGGAAACTAAAGGCGATGTGGATTTCATTAATGGTTTCATTGAGAGCTATGGCGATCCTCTGGGTATGACTGGTTCTTGGGAAGCAATGGTTAATTTCCGTAACAAGGCTGCTTCACGCCGCACTCAACTCATCAGCGAGAACGCACAGTGGTTTGAGAACAATTCTCCTGTTGACAGCCGTTTCAAGAAAGAAAACGTGAAGGGTGTGAGCGCTAAGGTTATCACTGCGGCTATCCTTGCCGGCGACAGTTATCCTTCTACCCCTATCGGCATCAACTTGCCCAACAGCAACTGGATACGTGCTGCACATGGTTCTAAGTCAGTGACTCTCGAAAACATCACTGATGCTTACGACGAGGCTGCTAAGGGTTCGGGCATGAATGCTGAATTTGCTTATAGCGAGGTAGAGATTGACCTCATGAAGAAGTATCTCTCGATTGCCGACAAGCTGCACACCGACCTTCACGAATGTCTCGGTCATGCGTCGGGCAAACTCCTCCCTGGTGTAGATCCCGATGGCTTAAAGTCTTACTCGGCAGCTCTCGAAGAAGGCCGTGCCGACCTGTTCGCTCTTTATTATCTTGCTGACCCCAAATTGGTTGAACTCGGAATCTTCCCCAATAATGAAGTGTACAAGGCAGAGTACTACAAGTACATCATGAACGGTCTTATGACCCAACTCGTCCGTATTGAGCCTGGCAAGAACATTGAGGAATCTCACATGCGCAACCGCAAGTTCATCAGCGAATGGTGCTACAAGCAGGGCAAGAAAGATAAGGTTATTGAATTGGTTAAGCGTAAAGGCAAAACTTATGTAAAGATCAATGACTATGAGAAATTGCGCGTACTTTTCAGCAAACTCCTTGCCGAGGTTCAACGCATCAAGAGCGAGGGTGACTATGAGGCTGGTCGCCAACTCGTTGAGAACTATGGTGTGGTTGTTGACAAGAAACTCCACCAGGAAGTTCTTGCACGTTACAGCACTCTTGACATTGCTCCTTACAAGGGATTTGTTAATCCCATGTATCACGTGGTTAAGGATGCCGATGGCAACATTACCGACATCACAATCACTTACGATGAAAACTATGTAGAGCAGATGCTGCGTTACTCACGCGACTACTCTCCTCTCACCAACAAGAAATAATTGGTATTATCACAAACGACGGGTGTGTGCTTTATGTGACACACCCGTCGTTTTCAATTAATATTCTATGCTCAACGACATTAACAGTATCAAGAAAGAGTTTTTTGCCTTTCGCAATGGCATTATAGCCGACGGCCTGCGCAATAATGGTGATCCGCATCAATACATCATGGGATGCCAGTTAGTTGATGTGATAGCAATAGCGTCTCGTGTTGAGCACTCGGCCGCATTGGCGCAAGAGTTGTGGAATGACTCAAAGCATCGAGAATGCCGCATGGTGGCATCTATGCTCTACCCTTGTGAGATTATGGATTATAACACCGCTCACGATTGGGCCACAAGCGTTGAGAGTAAGGAAATTGCTGATGTGCTGTGTCACAGGTTGCTGCGTCATTTGACCTTTGCAGAGGCATTGGGATTTGACTTGGTCGCATCATCAGAATATCTTGTGAAATATACGGGTTGGAGGCTTATCCTCAATCTGGTGTTGAACGGCAATATCAAGAACCTGCCGTCGGTTAAGGACGCTGTCTTAAAAGAAAGAGTTGCACAGGCTCAACAAGACATAATGCAACTCCTTGATAGTATCTCGGAAGAGCTATAATTCTATTTTAAGAAGGGGTTATACCTCTTTTCTTCTCCCACAGTCGTACAATCGCCATGACCAGGATAAATGACGGTGTTTTCGGGCAACGTCATTAATTTTTTATTTATAGAATTTATTAGTTGTTCATAGTTGCCACCAGCCAAGTCGGTACGGCCTATTGACATGGCAAACACAGCATCGCCCACTATGACTTTCTTACTCTCGCTTGAATGAAACGACAAAGACCCCAACGAATGTCCTGGAGTCGCAATCACATCTATTTTCTCTCCATTAAGGTCTAACACTTCGCCATCGACAAGAAACCTTGTTGCGGCAAACTGCTTAAATTCATATTTAAGACCAAATGAGCGAATTTGCTCTGGAATCAACTCGCGCATGAAGTCATCATCTTTGCTGTATTCCACGCTGGCGCCATATTTCTCGACCATCCATGAAACAGCAAGCACATGATCAACGTGGACATGAGTCAGGAGAACCTTTGTTACATTAAGATTGTGTGAATCAATAAATCTGGCAAATTGATCACACTCGTAATCATCACACATACCTGGATCTACCACAAAAGCGTCACTCCCGTCCTCATGCCATAGCACATAAGTAGATTCAGCAAACGGGTTTACTACAAGTCTTGTTATTTTCATAAAGGAAGATATACAACTTTCTTGGTCTTGAAGAACTCTTCTTTAAAATAATTGCTCAAGTCATCAATGAGAACATCAGACTTATACTTTTGCGTCTCACCTGTTAAGTCTCCACCTTTCAGGCAAATGAGTCCGTTGGGCACAGCGTTTTTCATCTCGGGCGCAATAAGTCGTTTCACTAGTGGTACGAGATCGTTAAGCGGCATCACTGCACGACTCACTACAAAGTCAAATTTTCCTTTAACTTCTTTCACATCGCCATGCTGTATTGTCACATTTGATAATCCCAGCTGATCAGCAATATCTTGTGCAACTTTTAGTTTCTTGCCTATGCGGTCAACTAGGTGAAACTGAACTTCGGGATAGAATATAGCAAGCGGTATGCCGGGCAAACCACCTCCAGTACCCAGGTCCAGAACTCGTGTGCCAGGCGTGAACTTGACAAACTTAACTAGCCCTAGTGAATGAAGGATATGATTAACTTCAAGGTTTTCAATGTCTTTCCTAGAAATTACATTTATCTTTTCGTTCCATTCGGGGTATAATTCTAGTGCTTTTTCTAGTTGCTTTACCTGAATTTCGCTTAACTCGGGGAAATATTGTGAAATGAACTTCATTTTAATACTGTATGTATTTAATTACCGACTTTTCGTTGATATAAGGTTCAAGTACCTCGTATGGCATTGTCACCTTGGGTTCGCCCAGTGCCTCCACTGCTAGTTCATTAGGAAGATAACTCCATGTGATGCCTTTGTCCTCGAAGTAAAAGTTATTTGTGACGTTTAAGTTGTCAATGTTATAGTAACCTAACTCGTTCAGTTGGTCATCATTTGAGACCTTATTGCTGCGCTTCAATTCGTTTCTCAATTCATTGTTAACCATTGATAATGCATCTTCGTTGAACACTTTGTTTAAGTCAATGAAGCAATGGTTTTTCATGTCGAAATTGTAGTACTTGTGAGAGATAGAAGAAACCTGGTCGTCTTTTTTCAGCATTTCAACTTTACACAGTGTCAACACGTTGAATTTATTGTAGATAACGTATATGTTGATGCTTGTGGTAAAAGTCTGCACAGCGTTGTCGGTGGGTTCATCTCCTTCAATGATCTCATTGTCGTCGGGAGCATCAGAGAAATCATACTGGTGCAACGTGCCATTGAGCATGTGGGCAACACCATCCTTGATTGTCAACGAGTCGCCGCAGTCAAGGACATAACGGTTGATCAAGTCATTAAGTGTTTTCACATCGTCGTCATTTTTGCCATATTTTACCGGGATAGCAACAGATGCCTCAACAATGACATTGCAGCGCTCTCCACTGCTTTTCACAAAACTTGACGAATCGCTCATTTTATAAATTTCTACTGACACAGTGTCGCCGGTGTAAGTTTTGTCGGCCGATGAACTGCTGCCACATCCCACCATCATTCCACATGATAGAACGAGCATCATGCACAAAATAAATAGATATGCGTTGTTAGTTTTCATTGTGTATTTGTTTTTTCACGTTAAAGTTACTACTTTTTTCAGAAATAGCGAAATTTCTCAACCATTTTCTCTATTTCTTGTGTCAAATGAAAAAAATAAGTAACTTTGTACAAGAAATTAATAGAGAAACATGAACATAGGTGAATATAACAGTTTACGCATAAACCGAAGTGTTGACTTTGGCTTTTATTTAATTGACGACCAGGGTAATGAGGTGTTGCTCCCCAAGCGATACATTTCGCCCGGCATGCACATTGGAGATACTATTGACGTATTTGTTTACAACGATTCAGAGAATCGGCCAGTAGCGACTACCGAGCAACCTAAAGCTGTGGTTGGTGATTTTGCCATAATGAAAGTGAAGGCCGTCAATGCTGTCGGTGCTTTCCTTGACTGGGGGCTTGCCGCAAAAGACCTGCTAGTTCCTTTCAGAGAACAACGTGTGCGCATGCAGGCTGGCCGCAGTTACATTGTGCACGTGTACCTTGATCACGAGAGCGGACGCATTGCTGCCTCGGCCAAACTTGACAAATTTCTTGACAACAAGATGCCTGATTATTACCACAGGCAAATGGTCGACGTACTCATCGTGCAGCGCACTGAATTAGGGTACAAAGTGATTGTCAATAATTTGCATTGGGGTATGGTGTATCAAAATGAGACCTATTCGTCGGTTAACGTCGGCGAAAGGCACAAAGCATTCGTCAAGCAAGTGCGTGAGGACGGAAAGATTGACTTGACTTTGAACAAGATAGAGAAAATTAGAGTTGATGACTTGTCGCAGGCAATTTTGTCAAGGATGAAAGAAAATAATGGCACACTTGACCTTAATGACAAATCGTCGCCCGAAGACATTGCGAAGGTGTTTAACTGCAGCAAGAAAGACTTCAAGAAAGCAACAGGCCAGTTGTATAAACTCAAACTCATCACGCTTGACGGACTGATGTGGACCCTAGCTGAAGAATAAAGACTGCTTCTTTTGCTTGTTGTTTTTTGAACTTTTGTTGTCCGGTTAAAAAAAAGAAAATATTTTGATTTTGATGCTTCGCTTAGAAAATAGCCTGCTCTGCAAGCAAAATGGAATTACCTCACAGATAGTGTATTATCATTTTGAAGACAGAGTCCTCCATTTTAAGGGAGGTTCGCTGGTCGCGGCACGGTTCTTGGCGTGAGCTCTTTATTTTCTGTCAGGCTTGGACAGCAAGTTTGAGTTCTTTTTCAATCTCGGCTATCTCGCTCTGGAAATTTTTCTCTACGGTGAGTCGCTGTTCAATCTGCTTGCATGCATGAAGCACAGTCGCATGGTTCCTTGACAGGCGCATACCTATGTTTGTAGAGGAGAGATTAATCTCTTTCTTTGCAAAATACATGAGCAACTGCCTTGCGTCATTTATCTCACGCTTGCGCGACTTGCCGTAAAGTAAATCGGTGTCAATGTTGAAATGCGCAGCAATGGCCTCGGCCAGCTTTTCAAATGTGAGTTGACGCTTGTTGACGTGCACGCTATTACTTATCACATTGTGTGCCAAGTCTATTGTGATTTCCTGGCTCAACATCGTGGCATGAGCTAGCAGTGAAATTATTATACCTTCTAGTTCTCTCACACTGTCAGTAACATGTGTAGCTATATAGTCGAGCACTTCGCCGGGAATGTCAAGGCCGTCTTGCATTGCCTTGCGGTAAAGTACCTCACGCCGCAGGTTGTAGTCAGGCTTCTCCAGTTCAACGGTCATTCCCGACTTGAAACGTGAAATCAACCTCGGAACCATTCCCTCCATATCACTTGGGCGACAGTCGCTGGTCATGATTAACAGCTTGTGGTGATTGTGCAAGTGGTTGAATATGTGGAAGAATGTGTTCTGTGTTGCAGTCTTACCAGCAAATTCTTGTATATCATCAAGCAACAACACGTCGATGCTCAGGTAGAAATTGATAAAGTCGTTGACCTTGTTCTGTCTAACCGCTGTTGTGTACTGGTTCTCAAACACACGTGCAGTCAGATACAACACTCTGGCTTGTGGCATGTTTTCCTTTATCTTGATGCCCACAGCCTGCATTAGGTGCGTCTTGCCCACGCCTGTTGCCCCGAATATATACATCGGGTTAAACGGGCTTGAATAAGGATTTTCCGAGACTGATTGGCCTATGCTTATTGCCAGTTGGTTGCTCTTGCTGCCGCAGTAGTTGTCAAAAGTGTAGCGCAGGTTCAACTGGGGATCAATCTCGTCGGGTGCTAATTCAATAAACGGATTGCTAACCGATGAACCGTTTTTGGCCTCTTTATTTTTAAGGATTTTGCTTCTGCCATCATCGGTCTCGTTGACGGTCCTGTCGGCAACGCGATAGCTGTAAATGAGTTTTATTGAGTTGCCAAATGCTTGGCGAAGGGCCGACGACAACAAATCCAGATACTGCTCTTCGATTTTCTCAACAAAGAATCGCGAGGGAGCAGATAATGTGACTGTATTATTTTCAAAACGAACAACATTAATGGGTTTGAACCAAGCATCAAACTGCTCGGCCGTGAGTTTGCCTTGTATGAAATTAAGGCATTGTTCCCATTGTTGTTTTAATTTTTCCATTTATCTACTACGAAAACCGACTAAACCTTGATTAGAAAATCTTTACATTAATATAACGCTTGGGATTCTTCTTGATGTCAATAAATAATGAATCAAGACTTGCAACGGCATGGTCGGCGTTGTTATACAGCGACTTGTCGTTGAGCAGCAGCCCCACAGTGGAATTTTTGTCATTCAGTTTCTCGGTGAGCGACTGTATGTTAGCAATGGCGCTGTTGAGGTTGTTTACAGTTGAGTCCAGAGGCATGTTGTTGAGGTTGGTTGTGAACTCATCAAGGTTGCTTGTTGTTGTCGATAAATTAGAGGTGATGCCGTTCACATTGTTCATCACGCCGGGCACGTTCTTGTTGAGGTTGTTCATGAGCAAAGTGAGTTGCTGCGAGCTTTTTGCCAGTTCGAGCGTGATGGCATCCAGACGCGCAATCGATTGTGCAAGCGCAGGATTGCCCACCAGTCCATTGACGTTGCCCATAATGGAATCCACCTTGGGAAGAATATTGTTGACCTGCGGCAATGTGTTGCCTGCAAGCTGTTCCATGAGTCCAGCGGGAGCAACACCTTGGAGTTCTCCGCCCACTTCGACATATTGCTTTGAGTCACCCAGCGTGAGTTTCAAAGTCGATGTGCCTGTAAGCGAGGATTCCACAGACGCTGTTGTGCCCGCAGGAATCTTCAACTCGTCATCAAGGCTCATCATCACCGAGATCATGTTTGTCTCATAGTCATAGTTGATCTCTTTCACAAGTCCCACCTGGAAACCATTGATAGTAACCGGCGAAGCCTGTGATAAGCCATCTATTTTCTCAAACTTGGCATAGTAGTAATTAGACGGTTTAAACATGTTAATACCTTTCAAGAATTCTATACCCCACACCAGCAAGCATAAGCTTACCAGCACCGTCACAGCAATGAGAATATTTTTTTTCATTATATCTTTATTCTACGTTACATTTTGTTTCAAGATGCGAAGTTACTACAAAGTTTTCATTTAGCAATAATTCTAATGCTATTTTTAATATTGTTTTAGTTTTTAATATATCCTTTTCATGGGCTAAACATTTTTTTTTGCAATCAGTGTGGTTTTATTTGTTTATATAAACATTTTTTTGTAAATTTACACCGCATAAACTGAAACAAACGATTTACTAATAAACAACTAATTTTTAATTAACTCATTAACATGAAAGTTAAACTGTTTCTCGCAGCCACTCTTCTAGGTTGCGCAAGCATGATGGCACAGCCGATCTCTTTCTCGCAGCCACGCATGCTTATCAAGGCCCCCCAGGGACTAATGAATCCCGTGTGGTCTCCCGACGGTTCTAAACTCGCAGTTACTGGTGACAACTTCATCGGTATCTGGGTTGCAAACGCCGACGGTTCAGAACTCACACAAGTGTCTAACGCTACCGGTGCTGGTTACCAGATGACATGGAGCGATGCGCAAAACATCACTTCTACTCCTTATGAGATGGTTAACAACCGTCGCATGACCCGCATCGAGAATGTAAACGTGCAGACTGGCGCTATCAAGCAAGTAGCTGCTGCCGAGCGTAACTTCAAACGCTCGAAGGCGCTTAATGCTAAGTCGGCGTTCCAGGTGATGCTCGACAATCCCAAGGATGCGACTTCAATGATCGCTTCACTCGGCGACTTCGCTGGCAAGTGGGTCATCAATCCAGCTCTCTCTCCCGACGGACGCAAGATTGCATTCCAAATTCAGGGCAAGGGCGTGTTTGTATGCAATGCTGATGGTTCTGACCTCAAAGCTCTTGGCAAGGGTTCACATGCTACATGGCTGCCCGACAGCGAGAACATCATGGTTACCCTTATCAAGGACAACGGCGATGTTTTCACTTCAAGCGACATCTATTGCGTGAGCACTACAACAGGCAAGTCACAAAACATCACTGCCGATACCGACGTGATTCCCGTGACCATGGCTGTTTCTCCCGATGGTTCGAAGTTGGCATTCGACAACGATGTCGATGGTTGCATTTATATTATTGACCTCAAATACTGATTGAACTATGAAGAATCTTACTAAATATATGATGGCTGCAGCAGTGGGCTGCATGGCCGTTAGCGGTTTTGCTCAGTTGAAGCAGGACTGGGGTGATTTCAAGCTGTGGATAGACCCGGGTCACTCGGGACGCGAGAACGCTGGCCTTTACAACTATACCGAGGCACAGAAGGTACTGCGTGTGGGTCTTGCTACACGTGAATTCCTTTTCCAATACACCACTGCAAGCGAGAATACTATTCAGATGACCCGCGATGATGACCAGGATAACGTTTCTCTCGAGGAACGCTCTGACATGGCCAACGCATGGGGTGCCGACTTCTTCTACTCAATCCATAGTGACGCAGGCCAGGGTGCTAACACTACCCTCTTCCTGTTTGGTGGATGGAAAAAGAACGGCGCTTATGTAGAGAAGACTCCCGCTGGCGGTAAGCGTTATGGCGACATCCTGTGCCCCAACCTTACCGGCGTGATGTACAAAACTGGCACTCGTGGCAACTACTACGACCGCATCTATTATAATGGTGACGTTGATACTCATGAGAACCAGTATCCCTACCTGTCAGTTAACCGTCGCACCAACATGGCTTCGCTCCTCAGCGAGGGCGGTTTCCACACTCATCCTGTGCAGCAGGGTCTCAACATGAACGAGAGCTACAAGCGCCTTGAGGCATTCGGTACCTTCCGTTCTATTATGGAGTATCTGGACCTTGCTCGTCCCGAGAAGGTTATGCTCGCAGGTGTTGTTACCAACAGCGAGAACGGCGAGGCTCTTGACGGCGTCTCTGTTACCGTTGATGGCAAGACAATCGTTACTGACACTTATGAGTCACTGTTCAAGCAATATGTGCGCAGTGCCGGCATCGTTCACAACGGTTTCTTCCTCTTTGAAGACCTCGTTCCTGGCCAGGAGTATGAAATCACTTACTCTTGCCCCGGCTATGCACCCAAGAGCCAAAAGGTGACAATTAAGAGCGATCCCCAGGGACTTGCAGGCGACAACGTTACATGGGGTAACATGCAGCTCACTAGCAACGCTCCCGCAGTGGTTGCTTCTAACAGTGTGCTCGACCCCACCAAGGTTAGCACTCGCAACGACATCGTTCTCACATTCTCACGCAACATGGACCGTGCAAGTGTAGAACAGGCATTCAGCATCACAGGTGTTGACCCCGTGGAACTCAAGTGGACTAACGACCACACATTGCGCATCATCATCAACAAGCTTAAAGACGACCGCGACTACACCATCACAATTGATGGTACAGTTGCAAAGAACGCCGAAACCCAGCAGTTCCTTGATGGTGACGCCGACGGTCAGGAAGGTGGCAATTATGTATTCGAATTCTCAACCATTCCCGCCGATACCGAAGCGCCCTTCATCACAAGCACCACTCCCGCTGAAGATGCAACCGAGCTCTACACTCAGCGTCCCGTTATCCGTATCGAGTACAACGAGGAACTTGCTTGGAATGAAGACCTCGCTATCGATGCTATCGTAGTTGAGGATGCCGATGGCAAGAAGTACGAAGGCCGCCTCACTCACGAGGTTGTGCGCGACGCTTCTGTCCTTCACCTCTACCTCAACGAGGATCTCGCGCTCGACAAGTGCTTCAAGGTAACCGTTAAGGGTGGCTTTGCCGATCTCGCTGGCAACGTGAGCGAAGGCAAGGTATTCAAGTTCCTCAGCGAGTACCGTCCTGTTAAGGACAGCACTCCTCTCGTAGGCGAGTATAACACTAGCGAGTGGTTCAGCCCCGGCGGTTCAGGCTCATCAAAGGGCTTCACCGACATGGAGAGCCAGATACTCGAGAAGGGCAGCCTCGTTCACGATGCTTCAATTCCTTCTTCTTACCACATCCACTTCCAAATGGATCCCGAGACAAGCGAAGCTTATTGGGGACTCCGCGTTTACTGCAAGGCTACCGACAACGGTTCTTACCTCACAGCAACAAAGGCCAAGGACGCAGTTATCCAGGCTTATGTTTACGGCGATGGTTCTGGCATGTATGTAGGTCACGGTCTGCGCATGCGCAACGACAACGCATCAGTTAAGCGTTACACCAAGCAGCAGACTCACCGCGGTTGGGAGAACGTTTGCTGGGATGTAAACAACGAGGAATGTTCAATCGTTTCTGGCGAAGCTACCAAGGTTGAAGGCATGTGGAAGTACGATGCATTCTGGGTATGGAAAGGATACGTTAGCGAGTTCGAAGATGAGGATCCCGACTTCCCCGAAATCGCTTGGGAAGGTGACATCTACTTCGACGACCTCAAGTACGTTCACTATGACAACACCGTAGAGCAGACAGCTTCGCTCGAAGATATCCCCTTCACTGCTGTAAACGACCTCAACACAGGCAAGACTGTAAAGAGCGTTAAGTACATCAACGTTGCAGGTATCGAGAGTGCAACACCCTTCGAAGGCGTCAACATCGTAGTAACCAACTACACCGACGGCACCAAGAGCGCAATCAAGGTGATCAAGTAACAAACACTGATTACACCTAATTATAAAAAGTCCCGCCCTACCCCGGCGGGATTTTTTTTGCCTATACCCCATCTGTTTACCCCTCACTCAAAAAAAATCTGCGCAAGCAGCGTAATCCGCGAAAAAAATAACCCCGAATTCCCTGAGAGGGAAAAAATCGGATAATTTTTTCCCGTTCTATACCATTTATTAAGCAAAAAATTACTAACTTTGCGACAATTCAGCAACAAGTGGCAGAGGCTGCGGCTGATGACATAAAGTTTTAGAAAGCGTTTCGCTTCTTTTCCAGTTAGGAAAAATCGCCAAATTTTATCAAACAAGGGAAAAAGAAGCAGTCATGAAACGCCTTCGCTGTGCTTGTATATTCCACCCCGTACAAGCGGGAGGAAGTCTATATATAGGCTATGGCGTGGGGTGGACTGTTTTATCTTGTTTGAAGGCGTTTGGCGATGCCGTCCTAACTATAGACAGTGACATCGTCCCACGCTTTCTTTTTGCGCATTATTTAAATGTTTCAAAGGGGACGTGAGAAACACAGTGTATTATTTATGCCTATAACTAAAAGAAGGGGGCGTCTTCGTGTCAAACTACCCGATGGTTCTCTCATCCAAGAGAGAACTTCTGCTGATACATTTACAAAAGCAATTGACATTGCAGTTTCCAAGACAAACATAAATGAAGTACTTAACACAAACATTATTTGGTGCAAATTCCCATTAATCTCTATGGATAAAAACATTTACACCAAAGAGAAGTATATCAAAACACTAAAGAAATGTGAGTGTGGACTATATGTAAACACATGTTCCAATAATAAAGATAAAAGAAAACTTTTACTTAGAATTTTAGATATTCTTAAATTAAATTGGAATGTTACTATTATATAGCAAACAATTCAGTATGTATATTAATCATTTATTCTCAAAAAGATGAAAAAAATACTATTCTTATTAACTATGTTCCTAACAACATGGAACATTGCCTTTGCCTACGATTACTATATCAATGGCATCTATTATAGTTGGGACAATACCAACAAAACGGCGTTGTGTGTGGTAGGTCGAGGAAGTGCAAGTGATTCAAAGTATAGTGGAGACATTATAATTCCTAGTTCTGTATTAATAGGTAGTAATTACTATAGCGTTATTAGAATTGGAGGCAGCACATTTTCTAACTGTACTGAGTTAACCAGCGTCACCATCCCCAACACAGTCAAAACGATAAATGGATATGCTTTCAATGGTTGCTCGGGGCTAACCAGTATCACCATACCCAACTCCAACCTTACTATAGAAAAAAACGTATTCAATGGATGTTCAAGTCTAAATAAGGTAGTATGGAGTGGTAATAAGATAACGACTGAATCCATATTTCCTTCGTCGCTCAAAACGGTTGAAATTGCTTCCGATTTTAAAACCCCTACCAGCTGGCCATTTGGCAGTTCTGTTACAAATCTACTGTACAATTCTACTAATGTACCACTTGTCAGCGAGACAAAAATCCCAAGTGTAAATTTCATTTCATTTGGAAGTAATGCAAAAACTATTCCTGCCAACTTTGCAAAAGGTATAACCACATTGACTTCAGTCACAATTGGTAACATGGTTACAGGAATCGGTTCAATGGCATTTGATGGATGTACAGGACTGTACTCATTGTCAATCGGCAATGGAGTGACTACTATCGGTGACTACGCATTTCGAGGGTGTACAGGGCTGACTTCTGTAACTATTCCTGGTAGTGTTAAGACGGTTGGGACATATGCATTTAGTGGCTGTACAGGTCTAACGAAAATCACCCTGAACAACGGAATAGAAGAATTGAAATTACGCAGTTTATCAGGATGTAAGAAACTCACAAGTGTTACCATTCCCAACTCTGTAAAAATAATCAGAGAAAAAGCTTTCTGTGACAACACTGCGGTTACGTCAGTCAACCTTGGAACAGGAGTAACTGCTATTGAATACATGGCATTTGCCAATAATAACTCTTTAAAAACAGTCACTGCCAATAGTGTTGTCCCACCAGCGACAAGTGCTAGTTACGCATTCAATGGAACGACACCGGCAAGAAATAGCATTACATTAAAATTTCCCATCGCATCTTATTATGCATACTCAACCGCACATGAATTTGAAGAATTTAACTTTGATTTTGCCATAGGCACAGAGCAGGGACCTGGCGGTTTCTCGGGTTCTGGAGCAGGAACAGAGAACGATCCATACTTGATTTTCAATCCTATCCAACTCTATAATGTGCGCAACTTTAATGGTAAAGCAGGCGTAGTGTTCAAGCTAATGGCAGATATTGACTTGACCGACTTTATAGCGGACAATAACCCCAATAATGGTTGGGAACCCATCGGAACCAACTCATCACCATTTATGGGCAAATTCTATGGCGACAACCACAAGATATCTGGTTTAAAGATATCACGAACAAATGACTACATTGGTCTGTTTGGATGCACAAATGGTGCCACCATAAACAATCTCACTGTTGAAGGAACAACCGTGAGCGGTGGGGCATACACTGGTGTTGTTGCAGGTGCTGCCGTAAACACTACTATCAACAACGTGACAGGCAACGCAAGTGTCAACGGTAAGAGTTATGTGGGCGGTTTTGCAGGCCTTTCCCACGGTTCTACCTTGTCTAAATGTTACCATACAGGAACGGTTACAGCAACAGACTCAATAGTTGGTGGCTTTATAGGTAATATAGCAAAAGGAACTTTAACGACAGGCTCACACAAGGGAAATGTTAAAGGAGGATTAAAAACTGGTGGATTTGCAGGAAACTGCTTATCAAGTACAGTAACCACCTTTACTCAATCGGGAACTGTATCAGGAGGACAATATACTGGTGGATTTGCAGGAAATTGCAGATTATGTACAATAACAGGCTTCACGCAAACAGGCGATGTAAGTGCTTCGTCAGGCATTGTGGGAGGTTTTGCAGGATATTTATACAATGGTATAGTAAAGAACTCTGTTTTCAATGGATCTGTTTCTGCACCCAATTATCAATATGTGGGTGGATTCTGCGGTTCAGCTGAAGGTGATGCCATTAGCAATTGTTCCTTTACCAACTGCAAGGCTATTAATGGTAATATAACTGGTGGATATCGTGTAGGCGGTTTTATGGGTCAAACAATAAAAGCAACCATCACAAATTGCTATGCTGAGAACAATGTAACTGCTACAAGCAAAACGATTTACCCTAATACGGGCGGTTTTATTGGAAGAAATGCACATATCTTGTCAATCAGTAATAGTGGTTCGGTAGGAAACGTAACTAGTCAAGACTATAATGATAATGGTGTTTCAAACGCAGGTGGATTCGTTGGTACAAGTATTGGTGGGTTACTGACAATGACTAATTGCTATGCTATTGGTGACGTGAGTGGTACAGGAAATCGCTGTGGTGGGTTAGTTGGTAATTCAGACGGAGACCTCTCTATCAGCAACAGTTACTACAGTGGAGATATTAATGGTGTGAATAATGTGGGCGGTATCGTTGGCAATGCAGTAGCAAACACTACAATCAGTAAGTGTTACGCATCTGGTTCTATCAACTCCACCCAAAACACAGGCGGTATCGCTGGTAATATCACTGCAGGCGAAATCACTTCGTGCGTGGCTTCTCAAAATTCTATCAACGCTGCAAGCGGTAGTGTTGGCCGCATTTACGGAGTTGCAGGAAGCGGAGTCGTTATTGGCGAAAACGGAACCAACACCGGCAACCAGGCACTCGAAAGCATGAACGTTGTGTCACAGGGCAGCTCTTTGACCATAAACGATAATGCACAGCATGGAACTTCACTGGGCAAACTGATGCTAAAATACATCTCAAGCTACCAGGGTAAAGGATGGGACTTCTCTACCGACTGGACTATTCAAGAGACCGAAAGCTATCCCTACAAGCCAAGCCAATGTGCTCCTCCTGTATTTACAGGCACCCTTACATCGGGCATGACCACGGTGACAGGAAAATGTGCATCGGGAGCCGAAGTATATGCCGTTGTTGAAGGCAAGGAATATAAGGCAAATGTAAGCGGTTCCACATGGACTGCTACTGTCCCTGCATTGAAATCAGGTATCACAGTGCGTGCTTACGCCAAGACCAGCACACTCATGCATTCTTACTACAACAGCAGTATTGTGGGATTTGCAGGAAGCGGAACCGAAAACGACCCCTATCGCATCTATACTGCTGAAGACCTTGCAAACATCAACAGTTATGCATATTATAAGGTAATGAACGACATCGACCTCACCGATTGGATAAACACCAACAATAAGACCGGAGGCTGGAAACCTGTAGGAATCAACGGTGGCGGAACAATGAAACAACTCGACGGAAGTAACCACACAATCAGCGGACTCTGGGTTAACTCAACACTGGACAACGTGGGACTCGTGTCAAGCATTGAAAACGCAACCATCAAGGACATCACCGTGAAGATTGCCACAGGCAAGAGCATTGCAACTACCAAGGGACATGCAGGTGTAGTTGTGGGTAAAGCAATGAACAGCGTGATAAGCAACTGCAAAGTGACAGCAGGTAAACTTAGTGCGACCGAGAGCAACGTGGGCGGTGTTGCTGGTTATGCAACTGGTTCTACATTTACCGACTGTAATGTGGAAGGTGTTACCGCTACATGTGGTGGTGCCAACGTCGGTGGTATATGCGGTTACACAGAAAGTGACACATTCAATAATTGTGCATTGACCGAAAGCAGTTTCACAGGTACAGGCAATTATGCCGGTGGTATTGCATCGGGCTCTAAGTCAAACAATAATTTTGAGAAATGCGTTGTAAGCAATTCTACCATTGGAGGTCAGAGCTACGTGGGTGGTATCACTGGTAGTTTGAGTACAAATATATCGGAGCTTACAGTAGACGGATCTACAATAAAAGGCACAGGAAATCATATTGGAGGAATAGTTGGAAATACAAGTAAATTAATCAATATGTGTAGTGCAAATGTTACTTTGACAGGTGCTCTCAACCTTGGAGGTATTGCAGGTAATGCAACCGCTGCAATTACACTCTGTACTTCTGAAGGTACAATCAAGTCAACAGATATGGCTACTAGTAAGGTTGGTGGTATCGCTGGTAACACAACTGCTGCAATAAGCAATTGTTATAGTACCGCTTCTGTCTCAGGAGGTCAATATGTTGGCGGTATCGCTGGTTATACTACAAACTCTATAGACAAATGCTATGCAAGCGGAAATCTTGCAAGCAAATACTTCGCAGGTGGTGTTGTCGGTTATATGGACGGAGCAAACGCTAAGACCAATTACTGCTTCGCAATGTGTACCAAGATTGATGTAGAAGACCAGACAGGAACTGCAATGCGCGTGATTGGTGGTTTCAAGAACGGTGCTCTCACGCCTGCTGCTACTAACTATGCACTCAAGAGCATGGTTGTTTCGGTAAACGGTGTGACCCAGACAATCTATGACGATGTGCTCGAGGGCAAGGGCGTGCAACTCGCTACTCTCAAGCAGCAGCCCACCTATACAGCACAGGGCTGGGACTTCAACGAGACTTGGGGTATCAACGAGGGAGAAGGCTTCCCCTACTTGCAGTGGACTGCTGTTGAACCCGAGCCTGAGTATGTGACTGGTGACGCTAATGGTGACGGCTTTGTTCGCATCAATGACGTGGTGACTACATCTAACTATATCCTAGGTGATGAACCTGCCGGATTTGTGTTTGCGGCTGCCGATGTTAACCAAGACGGTTTCGTTCGCATCAACGATGTGGTTCTTATTGCTAACATTATCCTTGACGGCGGCATGAACGCTCCCGCTAAGGTTGCTGTAATGCAACTTGCTGGCAACGACTACATGACTGCACAGGGAGTTGAAATTAAGGCTGGCGAGACTCGCTTCATCGACATTGAGTTGAACAACGACAACGCATTCAGCGCTCTGCAGATGGACATCAACCTTCCCGACGGTCTCATGCTCAAGGGTGCAACTCTCACAGGCCGTGCCGATGGCCACAACCTGATGACTGGCCGCACTGTTAACGGCAAGGCTACAATCGCTGTAATCTCAACCGAAAGCAACAACTTCGCCGGCAACAACGGTGCAGTTATTCGCCTTGAGGTGATGGCAACAGGCAATGTAACCGAGGACATCATGCTTGACAACATCTTCGCTTCAACAGCCAAGGGCGTGCTCAAGCAGCTTGATGCTGTGAGCGTGGGCGTGAACGCTGTCAGCGGCATCAACGACATCACAGTGGGCAACGGCCTCGTGAATGTTTACAACACTGCCGGCCAGCTCGTGCGCCGCAACGCCAATGCAAGCGAAGCAACACGCAACCTCCCTGCAGGTCTTTACCTCGTGGGTGGCAAGAAAGTGGTAGTTAAGTAAAAAAATAACCTCTCGCAGATTACGCGGATTTCGCAGATATTAAATTTATCTTTGAATCTGCGCAATCAGCGCGATCTGCGAGAAATAAAAAATAAAGTATTATGAAGAAGATAATTTTTGCTATCATAGCAGTCCTTGCGGCGTTTAATGCTCATGCCGACAGGATGTATATCGACAACTTCTCGATTGAGGCTGGCGAGACTAAGAAAGTGAGCATCAATCTTGACAATAGCAAAGCACTCTCGGCGTTCCAACTGGAGCTGTATCTGCCCGAAGGTCTCACCATGGCTCTTGACAACCGCGGTCGCCTGCGCTATGGCGTGAACGCCGACCGTGCCGACGACCACACGCTAACATTCAAGGATCGTGGCAACGGCCAGTATAACGCCACCTACTATTCAACCAACAGCTATGACATCTACGACAATAGTGGTGAGGTGGTTTACTTCTATGTATCAGCTGCCGAGGATTTCAACGGCACTGCAACCATTTCGCTCAAGGAAATCTATGTGAGCGATGCCGCTGGCAACATGACTCAGCTCGATAATACCACATGCACAGTTACCGGTCCTCAGCCCGTAAATCCTCCCGCTGGTCCCACATCGATGTATATCAATGACTTCTCAATTGAGGCTGGCGAGACTATGCAGGTGAGCATTAACCTGGACAACAGCATTGCCCTCTCGGCGTTCCAACTGGAACTTTATCTGCCCGAAGGTCTCACCATGGCTCTTGATAACCGCGGACGCTTGCGCTATGGCGTGAACGCCGACCGAGCCGACGACCACACGCTCACCTTCAAGGATCGTGGCAACGGACAGTATAATGCTACTTACTACTCAACAAATAGCTACGACATCATGGGCAACAGCGGCGAGGTGGTTTACTTCTACGTTACAGCTGCCGACAACTTCACTGGCGCAGCAACCATTTCGCTCAAGGAAATCTATGTGAGCGATGCTGCTGGCAACATGACCCAGCTCGACAACACCACTTGCACAGTGACTGGTTCAAGCACACCCGGCCCTGAGCCAGGCGGTGACAAGGCAATCTCAATCACACTCGACATGAGCGAATTTAAGACTACCGAGACAGCTCTGGTACAGGTTTATCCCACTATTGAACCTGCCGCTGCAGCAAGCCAGGAAATTGCTTGGAAATCTAGCAACGAGGAGATTGCAACAGTTGATACTCACGGACGCATCAAGGCCCTGAAGCCCGGCAAGGTGACTGTTACTGCTACGACAACCGACGGCAGCAACCTGAGCGCACAGTGCGAAGTGACAATAATGATGAAAGGTGACATGAATGAGGACTTCGTAATCGACGTCACCGACATGAGTTCTATCATCAACATCATCCTTTCAAGCAAATAAACATTTTGCAAATAAAAAAAGCCGGGGAATCTCTATTTAAGGTTCCTCGGCTTTTGAGTGTAAGCAAAACAATCTTTTCTTATTCTTCGCTTTCGTTGTTGGGAAGATATTTCTTGAGGGCCTTGATAACGCCTGATTTCCAGTTGTTAATGCTCTGGTTGTCGAGCTCGAGGCTGCTCACTAGCTTCACTACTTGCTCGATGGGCATGCCGTAGCGCAGTACTCCTGAAATCAGTTTGGCATAGTTCCAGAACTCCGGGTTGAATTTTTCAGACAATCCTTCTATTGTGGTCTTGAAACCTCGCTTGTTGATGAACTGGAAGTCATATCTCTTCTGTCCGTTTTCGTCGAGGGCTTTAATGATTTTACCTGAATTGACCGATTTGGGGCAGAAAATTCCTTCCTCATCGTCCTGGATGCCAGTAAAAACTTCGTAAGGGCGACCGTCAATAAGACCCACGAAGGCAATCCATTTTTCTTTTTTGTTCTGGAACCTCACCACGTCGGCCTCGAGCGACTGCGGGCGTTTAAGGATGTATTCCTCGTCGGCCATATAATGTTGGTTTCCCTTGGCTGAGGTGTTTGATACCAGGCAAAAGTAGTCGCAGTCACACTTGCATGCAGTAAAGCACAGGTTTCTTTGTTCTTCGGTTCGCAACCCCTTTGACAGGGTGTGCTTCGATATTGTGCAATTACGTGCACAGGTCTCGTCAATAACGCTGGTGATTGATTGCTTAATCTCGACATCGTCGATGGCTCCGAGCACTTGCAGCAGAGTCTCAAATTGCTCAAAAACTAGGTGCAATGCACCCGCCTCGCGTGTAGCACCAAGGATCTTGGCCAGCAAGTCTTTCTCTACCGCATCAGTGTTGTCATCAAGGAGTGCACCCAATTTTGAAATCAGTGCTTTTTTACTCTCTTTGGAATCCTCGACCGTCGTATTGCACAGTCCCTTTAATCCTTTATAGTCAAGATACTCGCCATTGTCGCCTATTTTCACAAGCTGCATCAGGTCGATTGTCTTAACCTCCTGGAGGCGATAGTGCACGATTTCGGGCGCCTTGAAACAGACATTGGCAACATTTCCAATCGCTTGCCACATTTTGCCTTCTTCGATGGTTGCATATCCCTGGTCTTGCGCCAAGGCTTGCATGAATTGTTCGTTAACAACAAGCGAGAGATGTCGTTTCAATTCTTTCTTGCTTAAAAGTTGAGCCAGGCATGGGTGCTCAACGTCGATCCACATGCCCAACTTGCCGTCAACCTCCTTGGCTGTGCGGCAAAACCTTAATGCCGCCATGCATGCATAGCTCTCCCCTATTGACGACAAGTCAACCCACACCTCGATGCCTCGAGCCAGGAGTAATGCTATCTCATGGTCACTCTGCAGGATTGAACTATAGGAATCACCGTTGCATCTCACTGCAACGCAGCACCCTGATAGTGGCAGATTCTTGTATGATATTGCGTTATTATCCACAGTAAATAAAATTTTTTATGCAAAAATACTAATAAAACCATTATAATGGAAATCTCGTTACAGGTTTTTTTGTAATTTTGCACAAAACATGGTATTTGATGACAAGCGAAGACTTTTTCGACGTTGTCCTTTATTTAATGAAAATAGATTATGATAAATGTTAATATAGACCAGCGTATTGCCGAGGTGTGTCCCGAAATTAAGATAGGGCTTATCAGGGCTAATGTTGTTAATTCTCCCACCTGTGACGATCTGTGGAAAGAGATTGAACAGGCTGCCCAAGACATCACGGGACAATATGAACTGCTTGCAATCAATGCCCGCCCTGCGATTGCCGGCACTCGCAAACTGTATAAAGCGCTGGGCAAAGACCCCGGCCGCTATCGCGTGGCAAGCGAGCAACTGTGCCGACGCATCGTGAAAGGACTGGGAATTTATCGACTCACGACGCTCATTGATGTAGTCAACCTTGTGTCAATCAAGAGCGGTTATGCCATCAGCGGACTAGACGCCGACAAAATTGAAGGCAATACACTGACACTAGGGGTTGGCGAGAAAGACGAGGTGTACCATGGCATAGGCCGAGGGTTGCTCAACATCGAGAACATGCCTGTTTACCGTGACGAGATTGGCGGTATAGCAACTCCCACTAGCGACGAGGAGAGAACGAAATTCACCGATGATACCACATGTGTGCAGATCAACATCAACGCTTTCGCCCCCGAGATGCCCATCGAGCAAGCTGTGAAATGGATGGTGGAACTGCTCGAAAAATATGCCCAAGCAACTAATATAGAAACTAAAATATTATGAAAATCTTATCAATTAAAGGTGGCGCAATCAATGGCCGTAACCTAGACGAAGTGGTGAAATGCCTTGAAGATGGCGGCATTATCATCTACCCTACCGATACCGTGTATGCCCTCGGTTGTGATGCGATGAACAACCAGGCGATAGAACGAATATGTGCAATCAAGGAGATGAAGTCGGCTAAAACAAATCTCTCTATTATATGCAGCGAGATTTCAGAAGTGTCGCAGTATGCCAAGTTTGACAATTCCCAATTCAGACTAATGAAAGCCCACTTGCCAGGTCCATTTACCTTCATCTTGCAAGCATTGTCAAGGTTGCCCAAGGCATTCAAGGGGCGCAAAACTGTGGGAATAAGAATCCCCGACAATGACATTGCCCTGACTATAGAACGTGCATTGGGCAAACCCATTCTTACGACCTCGGTTGAAGGACCTGACGATGACTACCGTTGTGAGCCTGAACTCATTGCCGAGACCTATAAGTCATCGGTTGACATAGTGATAGACGCAGGACGCGGCGAGCTGGAACCATCGACCATTGTTGACTGCACTGGCGATAAACCAGAGGTAGTGCGTCAAGGTAAGGGCGAACTGGATTAGTTATCCTCTGCTTAATTCTTTTACAAGGGAGATGCGCACGCGTTTCCCTTTGATTTTGGCTTGTTGCAAGCGGGATAGCGTTTCGTTGATATTATTTCTAGGCACAGCGACTATTGCATAGTGATCACGCACATCTATCTGTCCTATTTCCTTTGCCGAGACGTTGCCGCTGTTGTTAGCTATAAACCCAACTATATCACCTTTAGATATTTTCTCCTTTTTTCCTGCCATGAAATAGAGTGTTGCCATTGCCGCGTTGATGTTGTTGCGCGTGAGTGTCGCCGGAATGTGCCATTCGTCATCGAAAGCGACATAATCAGGCACCGATTCGGTGGGACCGACAATCACAAAAGCGTCACCGCAGGCTTGTTGCCTGGCAGTGCGTCCGTTGCGGTGAGTATAGCTCTCGCTCGACACTGGCATGTGGTAGTGGATGATGTTTTTCACTTCGCTAATATCTAGTCCACGTGAGCCCAAGTCGGTGGTGACGAGCACAGGGTAAGTCCCATTATGGAACATGCTCACTGCCATCTCGCGGCTCAACTGGTCGAGTGCGCCATGATATAGCCCTGCTGCGATATGGTTAGCCACTAGTGAGGCATGAATACGCTCGACAGCATCACGATAATTAGCAAAGACGATGCTCTTCCCTTCGGGCAACGAAAGTAACAATCGCTTGAGGGTCTCAAGTTTATCGGGAGCGTCGCTACTTACCTGCCACACTTTTAGTTTTGACGTGCTGCGGTTATGCGAGAAATTAATTTCAATGGGACTGTTTAGTCTCAAATATTCGGGCAGGGTATCAATCATAGTTGCTGACGTGAGGAAGCGTCGTGACAAGTTGGGCATGCGCTTAATGAGCTTCTTCATCTCGTCCTCAAAACCAAGCTCTAGGCATTTGTCAAACTCGTCTATGACAAGCTGTTTTGTGTTGGTAATGTCGATGTTGCCGCGCTGGCAATGGTCAAGGAGACGTCCTGGGGTTGACACAATAATCTCGGGCACCACAATCAGTGAGTTTTTCTCGTCCTCAACCTTGTGGCCGCCGTAACAGCATGTCACCTTGTGCCCTTCTGCAATCACACGCAGTATGTCAAAGATCTGCAAAGCCAGTTCGCGTGACGGCACTATGATAACTACCTGAAGTTTTTCTGGCAGGTCTTTCAACGCCTTTAATACCGGAATGATATAAGCAAGAGTTTTTCCTGAACCGGTGGGAGAATACAAAACGATGTCACCATTCATGGAAGAAGACTTGCTAAGAACTGCCTTTTGCATGTCGTTTAGAGAACTAATGCCCATGCGGTTTTCGATTATACTTAATATTTCGAGTTCTTTCATATTAATTTTTTTTGCAAAAGTACTTATTTTAATAGACTTCACGAGTAATATAGGAGTAAAATTAGCGATTTTCTTGCTCATTTATGAGTAAATCGCTAATTTTGCATAATATTTTTATAGATTATGATAGAAAACACTACAACTGGCAAGAAAGATTTAAAATATTTGAAGTTGCTTTCTCGCAGTTTTCCTAATATTGCTACAGCAGGCACCGAGATTATAAATCTCGAAGCAATTCTCAATTTGCCAAAAGGCACCGAGCATTTCCTTGCCGACCTTCATGGCGAGCACGAGGCATTCCAGCATGTGCTTCGCAATGCATCGGGTACAATCAAGCGCAAAGTAAAGGAAATCTTTAATGAAACGCTTGGCACTCGCGAGCAAAAAGAACTGTGCACACTTATTTATTACCCTCAAGAAAAACTTGAATTAATCAAGGCTGACATATCTGACAATGAAGAACTTACTGATTGGTATTTTATTACCATCAACCGTTTGGTGAAAGTGGGTCGCAATGTGTCGTCAAAATACACGAGGTCAAAGGTTAATAAAGCACTTCCTGAAGACTTCTCTTATATAATTCAAGAGTTGTTGCACGAGAGTGCGGTTGACCCCAACAAGCAAGCCTATGTGGACGTGATTGTGCGTACAATCATTTCAACTGGATGTGCCGACGACTTTATCGTGGCAATGTGCAACCTCATACAGCAGCTTACCATCGATTTGCTCCACATCCTGGGTGATGTGTATGACCGTGGTCCCTCGCCTCACCTCATTATGGATATTTTGTGTTCGTATCACAACTTTGACTTCCAGTGGGGCAATCATGATATCTTGTGGATGGGCGCTGCTGCCGGCAATGACTGCTGCATAGCAAATGCGGTGCGCATGGCATTGAGATATGGAAACCAGAGTGTGCTTGAAGACGGATATGGAATAAACCTTCTCCCGCTTGCTACTCTGGCAATGGATAGATATGGCGACGATGACTGCACTCAATTCTGGCCGAAGGACTGCGACAATACTGACACGCAGATAAGTAGTTCGCTGGTAGCAATGATGCACAAGGCCATAACAATCATTCAGTTTAAACTTGAGGCGGCTACTATCATGAGGCATCCTGAATTTGACATGAATGACCGTCTCCTGCTCGACAAGATTAATGAAGACTACACCAAGGTCAATATAAATGGTACTGACTATGAACTGGTAGAT
Organism: Sodaliphilus sp.; assembly: GCF_045598405.1. Classification (NCBI taxonomy): domain Bacteria; kingdom Pseudomonadati; phylum Bacteroidota; class Bacteroidia; order Bacteroidales; family Muribaculaceae; genus Sodaliphilus; species Sodaliphilus sp. Next base: position 54,605 of record NZ_JAZLLZ010000037.1, on the reverse strand, counting down.
CATAATTATCCCACAGTTAATTGCATTGCCCCGTTCACACTCACTGCCGATGAAGAGGCTGTCGTGGCTAAACTGAATGCATCGTTCACTGGTTCGGAAAAACTCAGGAAACACATGAAGTGCTTGTTCCGCAATGGTTGCATATATAGTGTGGTAAATGGCAATCTGCTATTCCATGCTTCCATACCGCTCAATGCCGATGGCACTCTTAAAGACATTGATATTCAAGGCGAGAAGTATCATGGCAAGGCTCTTCTTGACAAAGTGGGAGCAATGATTAGGGAAGCATATTTTGGCGCAACGACCGAGGCACAGCATGAATATGCCCTTGACTATGTGTGGTACTTGTGGTGTGGCAAGAATTCGCCTGCATTTGACAAAGAAAAGATGGCAACATTTGAACGCTATTTCGTAGCCGACAAAGAAACCCACAAAGAGGAAAAAGGTTACTACTATCAATTGCGTGACAATGAGGCAATTTGCGACATGATTCTTGATGAGTTTGGTGTTACAGGACCGTTCAGACACATCATTAACGGGCATGTTCCTGTCAAGGCCACCAAGGGCGAGAACCCAGTGAAAGGCAATGGCAAACTAATGGTGATAGACGGTGGGTTCTCGAAGGCTTATCAACCGCAGACCGGCATTGCTGGATATACGCTTGTGTACCACAGTCGCGGATTCCAGCTTGTTCAGCATGATCCTTTTACGTCTAAAGAACAGGCTGTACAAGAAGGTAAGGACATCAAATCGACACTGCAACTTGTGGAGATGACTAACAGAAGGATGATGGTAAAAGATACCGATATAGGCATTGATTTGCAACAACAGATTAAAGACTTGCAAAACTTGTTGCTTGCCTATAGATCAGGTTTGTTAAAGGAAAAAGCATTTAGGCCATTGACTAACAAACGATGACGTCCATTAGGAAGAAAGACTCCTAAATGTCATTAAAAATCGGTATATAGTTGTTAAAATTGCACTTTTTGCTACTTTAAGTTTTTTACTTTTTAAAAAAACTTGTAATTTTGTAATTAATGAAATTTTGTATAATATAAAATATTAAGTAAAATGAAAAAGATTTTATGTATCGTATTAAGTGCAGCCATGCTTTTAGGCGCAACAGGCTGCGGTATGTCAAACACAGGTAAGGGTGCCATCATCGGTGGTGGTGGCGGTGCTGCTCTCGGTGCTGCCGTAGGTGCTATCTTCGGCAAAGGTAAAGGTGCTGCTATTGGCGCTGCTGTAGGTGCTGCCGTAGGTACTGGTGCTGGTGTTCTTATCGGTAAGAAGATGGACAAGCAGAAAGCAGAGCTTGAAAGAATCGCAGGCGCACAGGTTGACACTATCACTGATGCCAACAACCTGACAGCTATTAAGGTTACTTTTGATAATGGTATCTTGTTTGCAACTGGTAAGAGTGCTCTCAGCGCTGCTGCAAAGAATTCTCTGTCACAGTTCGCTACTTCACTCATCAACAACCCTCAGACCAATGTACAGATTTGTGGTCACACCGACAATACTGGTTCACGTGCTGTAAACGAGAGGTTGTCAAAAGAACGTGCTAACGCCGTGCTCACCTATCTCAACAATTCTGGTGTTCCCGTTAACCGCATGACTAGTGAAGGTTATGCTTATGACTATCCCGTTGCTAGCAACAACACTGAAGCAGGTCGTGCACAGAACCGTCGCGTTGAAGTTTATATCAGCGCTAACGAAGACATGATCAATGCTGCTAATAACGGCACACTCAAGTAATCCGTTATTTTCGTTATTATAATCAAGCCAGGGCATGATCGCACTGGCTTTTTTTCTCTGTATAAGAAAATATACAACAAGAATGTTGGATATAAGTATATTTTTGAGTAATTTTGTTCTGAATATATAAACTTTAGAACTATGAGAATTTTAAACAGATTAATCTTTGTTGTGGCAATGTTGCTAGGCGCATGTGCCATCAACCAGACCTATGCCCAAGATTTTACCGATGTAAACTCGTTGAAATATTACAACGGTCTTAATTTCAGAATGATAAACTATGCCTTTGACAAGACTTTGCGCAGTCGTTTCCCTGAATATCTTGAAGATAGTATTCGCCCCACATTGAGCGATAGGGCAAAATGTACTAGCGGTAAGGCTATACGTTTTGCAACAAATTCTACTGCAGTGGGTGTGCGTTACAACTTGCTTACTAACATGCACATGATGCACATGGCCGATACCGGCATCAAAGGTTCAGCACTCTATATACTTGATGATGATGGGACTTGGCAGTTCGTCAACTGCAACCGCCCTGTACGCATAGACAGCGACATACGTCCACGTGAGGATTCTATACAAACCAAAATATACGTTGACAAGCTAGACGGCAAGATGCATGAATTCATGATTTATCTTCCATTATATGATGGCGTTCGCTGGCTCGAAATAGGTGTGGATAGCACTGCTACCATTACTCAACCTATGGTCAATTCGCCCAAGCAAGGTAAGAAGCTTGTATTTTACGGAACCAGTATCTTGCAAGGTGGTTGCGCTTCTCATCCAGGCATGGTTGCCACCAGCATTCTCCAGCGTGATCTCGATATCGAATGTGTAAATCTGGGCTTCAGCGGCGAGGGCAAGATGGACAACTGTGTTGCTCGTGCGATGGCTACTATCCCTGACGTGGCTGCATTTATTCTTGACCCAATTCCCAACTGTACAAAAAACATGTGTGACTCGCTCACCTATGACTTTGTTAAAATCTTGCGCCAGGCACGCCCTGATGTTCCTATTTTCATGGTTGAAGGCCAAGCATATAGTTATGAAAAATATAGCGGATTTTATAGTAAATATCTGCCGCAAAAGAACTATGAGTTCCACAAGAATTATCTTAAACTGAAAGCCGAGAATCCTAATAATCTATATTATATTGACCGCAAGAACATATATGGTCCCAATAATGACGGCACTGTCGATGGCATTCATTTGACTGACTTGGGATTTCATTACTATGCAGAGAAATTAAAGCCGTATATCAAGGCTGTTCTTGAAGGCAAGAAAGTCCCCTTCCAGAAAGAGGTTGACAGACCATATCCTGAAATCAAAGACTAATGTGTCATGAAACATCTGGTATCTTTTGCAATAATATTATTTGTTTCTATCGGTGTGAGTTCATCAGGAACCGACATCGACAAGATGGCTTATCATAATGCTCTTGATTTTACACTCGTCAATAAGGGATTTGACGATACCACTACCCCATTCACTCGATTGCCGGCATACTTGAACGACACATTGCGTGATGGTCACAAAGTTGTGGCAGAGCATAGTGCAGGCATTGGGATCCGCTTTGCTACTAATAGTACTGCTATTGGAGTAAAGTACATGCTCACTACAAATTTCCACATGAATCACATGGCCGATACTGGCACCAAAGGCACTGACCTTTACCGAATGCATGACGATGGTTCGTGGCACTTTGTTGCAACAACAATTCCTGGAAAAGATTCACTTCAAAACAAGAAATATGTTGACAATCTTGACGGTTTAACCCATGAATATTTGATTTATTTGCCTTTGTATGATGGAGTAGAATGGATAGAAATAGGTGTTGATAGTAGTGCTGTTATCAGCAAACCATACATTGACTCTCCACGAAGCAATAAGAAAATCGTTTTCTATGGCACAAGCATCACGCAAGGCGGTTGTGCAAGCCGCACAGGCATGGTGGCAACAAGTATTCTGCAACGTCAACTAAATGTGCAGTGTGTGAATTTAGGTTTCAGCGGGCAAGGACGTCTAGATCCATATATAGCAGAGGCTATGGCTAAAATAGAAGATGTTGTGGCCTATGTGGTCGATCCTGTGTCAAACTGCAAGACAGAAATGATTGATACTTTGACCAATTACTTTGTGGAGACATTACACAAAGCTCATCCACATGTCCCAATTTTCCTAGTAGAAGGCCAAGTCTATGCACACGAGCCTTACGATACAAAGCAGAAAATCAAGATGCCTGAAACAAACAGGATGTTGTTTAAAAAATATCAGGAACTACATGAAAAATATCCAGCTAATGTTTTTTACATTGACAGGAATAATCTTATTGGGCCTGATGGCGAAGGTACAGTTGATGGCGCACACTTAACCGACTTGGGGTTTGTGTATTATGCTGCCAAACTTAAACCATATCTTGAGGCTGTGCTAAATGGCACAACCATACCATTCCAAGACGAAATCCGGGAACTATATAAATAGTTCATACATAAGAAATGAAAAAGACTGACTACATATTATCTTTGATAGCGCATGGCGAACACGAACATCAAGATTTCAAATATCAAATCTCTGATGCACGGAAGATAGCCCGAAGCATCGCAGCCTTTGCCAACAACAGCGGAGGTCGTTTGCTCATAGGCGTCAAGGATAATGGCAACATAGCAGGAGTGAAAAGCGATGAGGAAATCTACATGATCGAACAAGCTGCCGAGATGTATTGTAGCCCTAGTCAGACGGTCCATTTCTCGATATACAATGTTGAAGGAAAGAGCATACTTAAAGTGGATATTGATGAGGCCATCGATAAACCTGTCAAAGCTAAAGACGACAATAATCGTTGGCGTACCTACTATCGTGTTGCTGATGAAAATATTTTAGCATCGGGCACTCATGTCAAGGTGTTAAAACACAGCAGCGACAACAACCAAGGAACTGCAATTTCATTTACAGAAAAAGAACGAGAATTTCTTGATTATCTCAATAATCATGGAGGTATTACAATTAGCAATGTGAAACAACTGTTGCATTGCTCACAAATTGCTGCCGATGAAATGATTGTAAACTTGTGTGCACTGGGCATTGTTGAAATTAATTATCACGACAGCGAGTGTCTGCTCACTCTAAAAGATTAAATATTAAATAAATATATAATTATAGTTAAAATGAAAAAGATTATTTTAGGAATTGCTGCTCTCGGTCTTGCGGCAAATGCTATGGCTGATGACAAGGTTGTTATCCCCGATAGCACTGGATTCAAATTCAAAGATGTTAAAATTGTCAAGACCACTCCAGTTAAAAATCAGAACAAATCTGGTACATGCTGGTGCTACTCTACCAACACATTCTTTGAGGCTGAAATCTTAAGAGTTTCAGGAAAAGAGATCCATTTGAGCGAAGGTTTCGTTGTTAATCACTGCTATATGGATAAGGCAATTAAGTTTATCCGAATGGATGGTAAGATCAATTTTGCTGAAGGCGGTGCATGTGCCGATGTTCCTTATGTTTGGAACAAATATGGTATGGTGCCCATTGAGGCATATACAGGCATGACTTATGGCGACACAAAGTTTAATCACGCAGAGTTGGTTGATGCTCTTACTGGATATGTAAGCGTGATTAATAAGCACCAATTAAAGAAACTCACCCCCGCATGGGTATCTGGTTTCCAAGGTATCCTTGATGCTTATATGGGAAAAACTCCTGAAACATTCACCTACGAAGGCAAGACTTACACTCCCAAGTCTTTTGCTGAATCACTTCCCATCAAGATGGAAGATTACGTGACAGTTACTTCATTTACACATCATCCTTTCTATGAGCCATTTGTGCTTGAAGTTGCCGACAACTGGCTTTGGACTTCAATGCAGAATGTGCCTGTTGACGAATTGCTTGAAATCACCAACAACGCTATTGATAAAGGTTACACTGTTGCTTGGGCATCTGACGTGAGCGAACCAGGTTTCAAGTATCGCAAAGGTTATGCAGTGCTTCCCGTTGACAAGGAAGTTCCCGACCTGAAAGGCAGCGACATGGATCGTTGGTTACAGCTTAGCAATAAGGATCGTGAGGCCGAGAAGTGGGACATTAAAGGCCCGGTAGAGGAAATGGTTGTCACACAGGAAGTTCGTCAGCAGATGTTTGACAACAAAGAAACAACCGACGACCACGGCATGGTTATTGTGGGAAAGGCTGTTGACCAAAAAGGGAACAAGTATTTTAAGGTGCAGAACAGTTGGGACACTAACCAACTTTATGGTGGTTTCTTCTACGTGAGCGAGGCTTTCTTTAAGGCTAAAACAATGAATGTCACAGTTCATAAAGATGCAATTCCCTCAAAGATAGCACAGAAGATGGCAGCAAAATAAGTAGTTACTCATAAACAAAATAGGCGGCAAGACTAAAAAAAATAGTCTTGCCGTCATTATTTATTGGGGTTTTCTTATAATTTTTTTTCGATGAATTTATTGACTACTGCGGTGAATTGTCGCCAGTATTTTTCGGTTTTCACCTCTCCTACTCCATACATAACGCTAAACTCTGCCTTGGTGCGTGGCATCTCTTGTGCAATCACCGACAATGTTTTGTCGTTAAGCACCATATATGGCGCAATGCCTTGTGCACGTGCAATAGCAAGACGTTGAAGCCGAAGTTCTTCAAAGAGTGACTTATTAGTGTTTTCAACCGATGGGGAAACAACACTTTCTTTTTTCTTCGTTGTGCGATTTTCGATAGTTACTTCAGTGAACTCAACACGACGTTGCCCTTTAAGTACTTCCTTTCCCATCTCGGTGACTTTTAAATGCTTATGCTCGTCATAGGCAACTTCAATCAAACCTAATTGCAGCATCTGCAGGATATAGTTGTTCCACACAGGGAAACTGATCTCACGCCCTACTCCGAAAGTGGGCAGGAGGTCATAGCCCGAGCTAGTGATTTCGGCTTTCCTTGCACCCTTTACGATGTCAATAGCCGTAGTCATGCCTACGTTTTGATGGGTTCTTATCAAAGCGCTCAACACCATTTGAGAGGGAATAGTGCCATCGATGCGACGTGGAGGGTTATTGCACACGTCGCAATTCTTGCAATCATGGTCATAAGGCTCATTGAAATAGTTGAGCAAAATGCGCCTACGGCACACTCCCGACTCTGCATATTGCTGCATACGCCTCAATTTATCAAGATTTACCATGCTTTGACCTGATTCTTGGGCAAACTTGGTGAGTTGTATGACGTCGGCATAAGAATAGAACAACAGAGTGTCGGCAGGCATGCCGTCGCGGCCAGCTCGACCTATTTCTTGGTAATACCCTTCGATGTTCTTGGGCATGTTGTTGTGAATCACCCATCTCACATTGCTTTTGTCTATACCCATGCCGAATGCTATTGTCGCACAGATGATATTAATGTCATCATTAATAAACGCTTGCTGCACTGCATTTTTCCTTGCAGTGGGCAATGCAGCATGGAATGGAGCGCTTTTATATCCCAGTTTATTCAAGTCGGCCGACAGCTTCTCTGTGGTCTTGCGGCTCAAGCAGTAAATGATTCCGCTTTCGTTTTTGTGTGATTCGATAAAGCGTATCATCTTACTCATCTTCACACGACCTGATGTGTTGCACACAACATTCAACGAAATATTGGGACGGTCAAATGAATTAATAAACATTTTAGCATCAGGAATATTGAGCTGTTTCCTAATGTCGTCACGCGTTATGCGATCAGCAGTTGCTGTGAGAGCCATGATAGGGATATCAGGGAAATGTTGCCTAAGCACTGACAGTTGTGAATACTCTGGTCTGAAATCATGCCCCCACTGTGAGATGCAATGTGCCTCGTCAATCGCAATAAGCGAGAATTTAATCATTTTAGACCACCTGTCAATCTCTGACAGAAGTTTTTCGGGCGAAACATACAGCAATTTTATCTTTCCTGCAAAAACATTGTCCATTATCTGCCGGTTATGGCTGTCGCTCTGCTGGCTGTTGATAGCTGCTGCAGGAATTGCATTAGCCACAAGTGATGTTACTTGGTCGTGCATCAATGCCAGCAAAGGCGAGACTACAATGGTACAACCGTCATTGAGCAAAGCGGGAATTTGGTAACACATGGATTTTCCTCCACCTGTGGGCATGAGCACGATAGCATCGTTGCCTTGTGCTACATGCTTTATCACTTCCCACTGCGTGGGATAGAACTTATTATAACCGTAAAATCTCTTGAGTAAGCCTAGTGCTTCAAGTTCCAGTTTTTCTTTATCCATCATTTAATATGCGTTTTTGTCGCCCTTAACAATATTAAACACAGTGAGGAAAATGATTTTCATGTCAAGCAAGAAGTTCCAATTCTCGGCATACCACACATCACATTCCACGCGTTTCTCCATCATCCACAACTCTTCGGTTTGACCACGGTAACCGAGCACTTGAGCCCATCCTGTAATGCCAGGTTTGACAATGTGCCTTACCATGTATTTTTCAACTATCTCACGGTAAGTCGAAGTGTGTTCAACCATGTGTGGCCTGGGTCCAACGATTGACATGTCGCCCTTGAGGACATTATAGAATTGTGGCAATTCGTCAATGCTGTAATGACGCAAGAAACGCCCCACCCTTGTAACTCTGGGGTCGTGCCGTGTAGCTTGGTGACACTCGGTCTCATTTGAGGTGTTCATGGTCCTAAACTTGTAGCAATCAAATTGCTTGCCCCTATATCCAGTGCGTTTTTGCTTGAAGAACACTGGTCCAGGAGAGGATAACTTGACAGCTATTGCCACCGGAATAAACACAATGGGCGATAGGGTGAGCACTGCAAGCGAAACTATAATATCAAATGCTCTTTTTATTGTCTTATTAATGGGATTAAGACTAGGATTTGGTCTTACAGCCATAACTGGGATATTGCCAAACGAGAGCAACGAGAATGTCCTGGTAATCCTGGGGCCTAATGATGGTATATAATAAAAATCAATGGCGTGGTTCTCGGCCATATTGATGTACGATACCAGTAAGTTGTCGTCATTGCCGTAGATGCCACAGTATATCTCATCAACGTAGTTTTCCTTTATAAAATCCTCTAGGTTTTCTGGTTCAATGTGTTTCAAATCAGGGAAATGCTCATCATTACACCCTGTGACTCCTACGATGTGGTAACCATAGCCCATGTCCCCTTTGATTTCTTCGACAAAGCGTGCCACGGCACCACCTCCACCCACTACTATGATATTGCGGTAATTAAATCCCTTGTTACGATACCATTTCAACACTTTGCGTGAAAGCAACCACCAGGTAACTAGCAAAATTGAGAACACAGCATAAAACAACACTAGTCCTGTGAATGGTAAGGTCATGTAAAGGAATGAAACTAGCGACAGTGTTATGCCTGCATGAAGCAACACCGATTTCATTGCATGAAGTGCGACATGGTCGGCATAAAGAACGCGACGGTCATGAATGTTATTGCGGCATAGCAACACAATAATATAAGATAGATTAAGTATAATACATGCAAGTCTCTCATTCTCTCTCATACCAGCAGATGCAAGCCACACAATCCCATAAGAAAAATTGAGCATTATCAAATCGACAATGCTGACAATCCATTTAATCAAATGACCATATCTTGCACGTGTTTTCATACATATATATAACGTGTTTACAATGCCATATATTGTATGTTTAGCACGAAGAAAATCACTCTCAAGACTATTGCATGAGAGTGATTTTTCTTAAATCTGCCACTATGTGAGATTGACTTAAAGTTTTTCGTCAATCATCTTGATTTTCTGTTCAAGGAGCGCTATGTCTTCCTTGATGCGTTCAATCTTGCGTTCAAGCTCTTTTACCAATGAGTTGCCTGACTTTGAGCGAGCATTTAAGAATCCCATATTGTTCTCATAAGTCTTTAACTCGTTGCACTTGGTCTCGTAAGTGCGAACCAGTCGTTCACGCTCGTGATAAGCTTTGTCGGTAGTGATTTGGTTGAGGTTGTTCTCAAAGTTCTGAAGATTAGCACGTGAGCCCTTCATGTCAAACTTTGCGTAAGCCTTATCAACAGCCTCACGATATTCTGCATAAATCTTGTCTTTCTCCTTGAAAGGCACATGACCTATCGCCTGCCATTGTGTCATGAGTTCGCGCACTGCAGCTGCACCTTCTTTTGTATCCTCTCCAGCAAGTGCTTCATAGAGTTTGGCAATTACCTCTTTCTTTTGTTTGAGGTTCTCATGCTCTACTGCGTGCACATTGTTGTTGAGTTTCTTCTTTGCCTCAAAGAAAGCGTCGCAAGCCACATTGAAGCGTTTCCACACGGCATCACTATGTTTCTTTACTACGGGACCAATGGTCTTCCATTCCTTTTGCAGGGCAACAAGGACGTCGGTAGTAGCTTTCCAGTCGGTAGAGTCTTTAAGTGCCTCCGCCTTCTCGCACAATTCAATCTTGCGGGCAAGGTTGCTGGCAAGTTCTTCCTTCATAGTCTTGAAAAATTCGGCTTTTTTAGCGAAGAATTCATCGCATGACTTGCGGAAACGAGCGAAAAGAGTCTTGTTGACCTTAACTGATGCAAAACCAAGTTTCTTCCATTCTTCCTGGAGGTTAATGATTTGTTTAGTTGCATCGTCCCAAGCGGCATAAGTTTTGAGACCATCGGTCGAGATTGCCTCTATTTTCTCACAAAGAGCAGTCTTGGCATCGGCATTTTCCTTCTCAATGCTCTTGCGTTCCTCAAAGAAAGCCTGATGCTTTTTTCTCACTACTGAAGATGCGTTCTTGAATCTTTCCCACAGGTCTTCACGAAGCTCCTTTGCTACAGGACCGGTTTCACGCCAAGTGTCATGCAGTTCCTGAAGTTTCTTGAATGCAACAACAACGTCCTCTACCTCGTCGAGAGCTTCGGCATCGGCACAAAGCTGTTGCTTGATTTCAAGGTTCTTCTTGAAGTCGTAGTCGCGAAGTTCTTTATTGATTTTCAGCAGGTCATAGAATTTTTCATTGGTCTGCTGGAAAAGTTTCCATATTTCGGTTTCGCTAGTAGCGGGAACAGGACCTACCTCCTTGAATTCCTGCTGGAGTTGCTGCACCTTGGTGAACTGTCGGTTAATGTTGTCAGGATCGTTAGTGATAGCAACAATCTGTTCGATAATTGCTTGCTTCTTTTGGAGGTTCTCATTTTTTACCGCTTCTTGTTCGGCAATGAGTTGAGCACGTTTTTCCTTGACAACATTAAGCAATTCCTTGAAACGCGCTTCTTTTTCGTCATCCTTGATGGCAAATGCAGATTCTTCATTGCCTTTTTCAAGGAATTCGGCTTTTTCTTTTTCAATCTCACCCTTTCTGATCAAAGAAAATGCAGCCTTCATTGCAGCAACATCATCCTTGATTTCCTCTACAGGTTTCTGCAGAGCTTCTTCAAGAGCATTGATAATTCCATCTTTGTCAAGCCCGGCAAATTTGTTACCCTGCTTAACATTCTCTTCACTTTCAACAACTGCTGAACCAGCATCGGCGGGTTCCGAGTTCAAGATTACATCCTTCTCGAGTTGTTCCATCGATTCAGACATTTCACGCGTTTCCATATAATTTAATTTTTTAGTTAACCATTGCAAGCAATGATATGTTTACAAATTCCACCAAATTTACACACTATTTTCTTAATATCAAAGAAAATCATGTTTTTTTTTGATTAATCCTATATTTTTTAAGAAAATCAACTGATTAATCTTGTTTTATACTGTAAATTTATCAATATATTTAATCTTTCTTTGAATAATATATTCTAGAACAATTAGAGGGGTCAAACAATTCCCTGGCCGTTTCAACAAGGCTATCTGTTGTTGTCAATCGATATCGGTTAACCTCATTGTTGAACAACTGTGCATCGCCCAGAAGTTCATATTCGCACAGTTTTGTCGCTTTCTCTTGATAACTGATGTTGTCAAAGAGCATTGCCGCATGAAATTTGTTCAGGCATTTGTCAAGTTCATACTGTGTGACACCGTCTTGCAACAAAGCAGATAGTTGTTTGTCAATTATTTCGTCGGCTTGTTCAAACGACACGCCATCGACAAGACGTCCTCTTATCAAGAACAACCCCGGTTCATTAGTCCCTTCAATGGCAGCATCAAGATCAGCAAAAACGCCACTTTTTGACAATATGTTCTGGTAAAACCTGGATGACTTGCCATTAGACAACACATCCGACAACAAATCACATGCTGGATAATCCTTACCACACCTGCCTGGCATGTGATAAACTCGGCAGATAAGGTTTTGCGGGACATCTCCGCTCATGTTCATAATGCGTTGTTCGCATTGGCGGGGTTCTGCATCAATTACAGGTGAATGGACTGCCGAAGGGGTGATGTCACCGAAATATTTCTCCACAAGCCGTACTGTGTCATCGAAACTGATGTTGCCCGACACGCACATGATGAGATTATCAACTGAATAAAATCGCTTATAGAACGATATGATGTCATGTTTGCTCACATCACTTATGTGCTCGACACGCTTTCCTATGGTGGGCCATTTGTAGGGATGCTTCACATATGCCAAGTCATGCATGGCATGTGACAAGTCACCGTATGGCTCGTTGAGGTATCGTTGCTTGAACTCCTCAATCACGACATCACGCTGTATGTTGATGCTAGCGTCTGATAGGGTTAAGTCAACTAATCGGTCACTCTCGACCCACAAAGCGGTCTCGATGTTATGCACAGGAAGGGTCTCGTAGTAGTTGGTCATATCGACATTAGTCCATGCATTGCTACTACCGCCTGCTGTCTGGAGCACATCATCAAACCCTTGCACGTTTTTAGAACCGCTAAACATCAAATGCTCCATGAAATGAGCCAAACCAGTCTTGTTAGGATCCTCGTGCTTGGAGCCCACATTATAGAGCAAATTAAGCGCCACCATCTTGGTAGCGCTATCATAGTGATGTATCAGCCGGAGGCCGTTATCTAGTCTTATTTTGTTGAACTGTATCACAATACTCTCATTGAAATTACCTTGACGTCATCAACAGGGCGATCGTTAACGCCAGTCTGTACGTTTTGGATTTTATCTACTACGTCCATGCCCTTAACGACCTCGCCAAAGACAGTGTATTGTCCGTCGAGATGAGGTGTTCCGCCCACAGTGGTATAAGCCTGGCGTTGCTCTTGGGTCAACTTCGCAGGATTCTTGGCATATTCAGCCTCGACTTGAGGGATGAGCTCGTTTTGCAGTCTTTCGAGACCAGCACGGTCACCGTTGCGCTGCATCTCTTCTATCTCCTGGCGGTGCTGCATTGCCAGCGACTGGAACAATGACTGCTTCATGCCATACTCCATGTTTTGTTCAATCATGTGCAGCTGATCCTCGCTATATACTTGTCCGGTAACAATGTAAAATTGCGAACCAGAACTTGCACGCTGAGGATTCACTTGGTCGCCTGTGCGAGCAGCGGCAAGTGCTCCTTTCTTGTGGAAATACTTGGGGTACACAAACTCTGCTGGGATTGTATATCCGGGGTCACCTGCGCCAAGCATGTCGTCCTTCTTGGCGGTTTTTGATTTGCCATCGCCAGTCTGAACCATGAAGTCCTTGATTACTCTATGGAACAGCACGCCATCGTAATAGCCTTCTTTGGCAAGTTTTATGAAATTGTCCCTGTGTTTAGGTGTTTCATTGTATAACTCGACAACGATGTCGCCCAGTGATGTCTTGATTTCTACTTGTGTCATTTTAGTTGAATCTGTTTTTTCGTTACTATTAGAGTCGCTAGCCGACCCATTTCCATTTGTCATTGAGCATGACAAGGCCGCACACAACACAACGGCCAATAATAATACTTTCTTCATGTTAAAATTAATTATAAGCCTACAGGGAACAAACGCTTGTAAATGCGGCGAAAGTTATCATCCGTAGCATTTAGCACCTCTGCCCTATCGGCATAATCAGGTCCCCAAATCGATGATGCAAGAGCTCCGATATAAACATGGTCACGATCCTTATTTATTGCAGCCTTGATGAGAGCGTCAATTGCAGCTGCATACTTCTCCTTGTCAATAGCGTTTAGGTATCGAGCGGTGCTCACTACAAACTGCCCAGTGCGATCAACAGTAATAATATTGTTGATCAATTCAGGCAAGTCAGCATCTATTGCCTCTATATTGTTTGCAATATATTCGTAGGTCAATAGTCCGTTAGAATCCGACTCTAATTGTTTCTTTAAATTTGTTTCCATTTATGATATTACTATGAATTAATCTGATAAAATAATGTCTAATCCAGTGCGGTGGCATATATCGTTGAGCAGTTGAATCTCAACATCCTTAACAACACCGTCGGCATCTATAATGCGTGTAATGTACTTGGCAACTTCCAGTTTTTTCTCGTCGCTCATGTGCTTGACTAACTCTACTGAATAGTTGAAATCAAGTGCCTTACCCAACAAGAAAACTTCCTCGGTTATGTTTAAATCACGATTGATAACATTAATCTCATCCATTTCTTTAAGTGAGATAACATTATCTACATTAATCATTTCTATGAGTAAACTCACGATTGCTGACTTCTCGTTGTCGCTATATTTTGCCATCCTTGATTTTTTATTATGTGCAAAGATAGTCTTAATTCTTGAATAAATAAAATGAACAACGAAAAAAATGAATCACTCACCTGATTTAATAAAACAATCATCGGGGACTTGACTATAAAAAGCAGTCCCCGATGTGTAGAAGTGTAATTTGTATTCAGTATTATTCGGCCGTGAATGGTGGCGGAGTTTCTTGTGCTTCGCTGTCGTTGTTTGAAACAGCTTCGGCGGGATTATCTCCGTTTGACGATTCGGCGTTTTCGCTTTTCTTGGCTTCTTCGGTTGCCTTGAGAATTTCCTCTGTGCGCGAAGCCCACTTGCGCTTGCCGAATACGTGTTCAACGTCTTCGGTGAAAATCACTTCGTTAGTGAGGAGCAACTCGGCAAGTTCATTATGTCCCTTGGCATATTCCTCAAGCAACTGTCGTGCTCTCTGGTATTGCTCGGCAATAATGGCTGCGACTTCATCGTCAATCGACTTGGCACTTGCCTCGCTGTACGGTTTGCTGAATCCGTATGTCTGTCCGGTAGAGTCATAGAATGACACGTTGGGCAACGATTCGCCCATACCATAGAACGTAACCATAGCGTAGGCAATCTTGGTGGCACGCTCAAGGTCATTCAGCGCACCAGTGTCAATGAAGCCGAGGAACATTTCTTCAGCCACACGTCCTGCAAGGAGAGAACAGATCTCGTCGAGCAACGCTTGCTTGGGTTCTATCTGTCTTTCTTCGGGCATATACCATGCTGCACCCAGAGCTTTGCCGCGAGGAACAATAGTCACTTTAATTAATGGGCTAGCATATTTGAGGTGCCAACTAACTGTTGCATGACCTGCCTCATGAATAGCTATTGAACGACGCTCTTCCTCGGTGATAATCTTTGATTTCTTCTCAAGGCCACCGATGATGCGGTCGATAGCGTCCATGAAGTCCTTGCGCTGAACTGCAAGTTTCTTGCGACGTGCAGCAATCAGTGCTGCCTCGTTGCACACGTTAGCAATATCAGCGCCCGAGAAACCGGGAGTCTGGCGTGCCAACTGCTCTACATCCACGCTGCCATCAATCTTCACGTTGCGCAGGTGAACGTTGAAAATTTCCTGTCGATCGCTCAACTCTGGCAACTCTACATAAATCTGACGGTCGAAACGACCAGCACGCATCAACGCCTTGTCGAGGACGTCGGCACGGTTAGTAGCAGCTAGGATGATAACACCGCTATTGGTACCGAAACCGTCCATCTCGGTGAGCAACTGGTTAAGTGTGTTTTCGCGCTCGTCATTAGAGTGCATGCTAGCATTCTTGCCACGGGCACGACCCACTGCATCAATCTCGTCGATGAACACAATGCAAGGAGACTTTTCCTTGGCCTGCTTGAAGAGGTCACGAACACGTGACGCACCCACGCCGACAAACATTTCAACAAAATCAGAGCCCGACATTGAGAAGAAAGGTACTTCGGCTTCGCCGGCTACCGCCTTGGCGAGCAGGGTCTTACCAGTCCCCGGAGGACCTACTAGAAGAGCACCTTTGGGAATCTTGCCACCCAGTTTTGTGTAGTGCTGGGGATTCTTAAGAAAGTCAACAATCTCCGCTATCTCGACTTTGGCCTCGGCTAGTCCTGCAACATCCTTGAATGTCACATTAGTGCCATTGTTTTTGTCAAAAAGCTTCGCCTTGGACTTGCCCACACTGAAGATACCTCCACCTCCGGCACCACTCGACATGCGTCGTGAAATGAAAATCCAGAAGAGGATAAGAAGCACAATGGGACCAAATCCCCACAAGATGTTAGTGAACGTGCCAGTGCGTTCATATTTGCACTTGCCTTTGAACACACCTTGCTGACGCCACGCATCGATCTTATCATCAATATTTTTGGGACATTGCGCTTGGATAGAGGCCTTTGTACCCTTCTGGGGTTTGTAGTTCTTGAACACGACTTTAGCAAGAGAGTCGCTAAGTATTGCCTCTGCCCTACTGTCGTCGGGATAAACGATGATGTTCTCAACACCCCCCTTCATAACCCAACTTTCAAAGTCGCTCCAACTCACCTCCTGGCTAGTTCCTTTGTCCTTGAAGAACCATACGCCCAGGATGAGAGCCAGCACGAGGGCATACATCCAGTAAATATTGAATTTGAACTTGTTAGATGATTTCTCTGACATAAAAATGTTTACTTACAAATTAACGGAAATTAATCCAAGTCAGGAATCACATCAACCTTGGCGTCACCCCACAGCTGCTCCAGTCGATAGCGTTCCCTGAACTCGGGTAAAAATACATGAGCATAAATCGTGCCATAGTCAAGGACAATCCATTCTCCGTTTTGGTAACCATCATAGTTATAAGGGCGTACCGATATTTTTTCTTCAACGTATTCTCTCACGCTGTCGGCGATTGCTTCAACCTGCATTTTAGAATTTCCATTGCATATCACAAACCCTTGAGCAGCAGCATACTCAATGTCACTCATATCGACATGTACAATAGATTTACCCTTTTTCTCTTGAATTCCTTCAATTATCGCTTTTACAAGCGTTGCATTATCAATTTCGTTATTTTTCATATTCTTAATTTAAATTAGTTTGCAAATATACAAAAAAAGAGCCAAAACCATTGCTGTCTTAACAATCTTTTTCAAAATAGAATATATTAATTGCGCCTAAAACACCACACTCCGAGTCAAGTGAAGTATATAGTTTATTTATAAATGTGTAGTTTTTTGAAATATGCTTGCCGAAAAGGAGAATTTTTAGTAATTTTGCTCATTATTATGCACGAAAATAAAACTTTATAACTATGATATTATCAATGACAGGATTTGGAAAGGCGGTTAAGGTTTTCAATAACAAGAAAATCACTGTCGAAATCAAATCTTTAAACAGTAAGCAAGTGGATATGTCAGTGCGTCTGCCACTGGTTTATCGCGAGCTGGAATTAGAGTTGCGCAACAAGATTTCTACCGCCTTGCAGCGAGGGAAAATTGATGTGAATATCTTCTGCGAGGCAATAGATAACAGCACATCAGTGAGCATCAACATTCCGGTGCTGATGCAATACAAGCAACAAATCACAGCTATGTCAGAGCAACTCGGTATAGAGCAACCCTCCGACTGGTATGCGACATTATTAAGACTGCCTGAAGCTTTAAAGAGCGATGCCAACTCTAATGAAGTTTCCGAAGACGAACTCGCTGCTGTGAAAGAGGCTGTGAACGAGGCTATCGTTGCGCTTACTGAATTCCGCACCCAGGAAGGGAACAGGCTGCAAGGATTCTTTGCTGAAAAAATCGAAGAGATACAGTCGTTGCTCAACGAGGTTCCCAAGTATGAAACCGCACGAGTTGAGAAAATCAAGAATCGCATCGCCGATTCTCTTGCCAAGTTTGAAAACATCACAGTAGATAATAACAGGTTTGAACAGGAGTTGATTTTCTATATTGAGAAACTTGACATCACCGAGGAGAAAATCAGATTGCAAAATCATCTGAACTATTTCATGGATACTATGCAAAATGGTACAGGCCAAGGCAAGAAACTGGGTTTCATCGCACAAGAAATGGGACGCGAAATTAATACCACAGGTTCAAAAGCCAATGATGCCGAACTGCAGAAGGTGGTTGTTCGCATGAAGGATAACTTGGAGCAAATAAAGGAACAAGTTCTTAATGTATTGTAAATAAAGATTTACACATGGACACAGGTAAATTAATAATTATATCAGCGCCATCAGGCACTGGTAAATCAACGATAATCAATGCTATTATCGGCGACCCTAGCCTCAAACTGGAGTTCTCGGTTTCAGCAACTACTCGTTCTCCGCGTGAGGGTGAGGAAAACGGCGTGAATTACTATTTCTTGACGGTTGATGAATTCAAGGATAAAATTCAAGCTAATGCCTTTGCTGAATATGAAGAAGTCTATGCCGGACGCTATTACGGCACACTTAAAAGCGAGATCGAACGCATCAACAACGACGGCAAGAATGTAATTCTCGACGTGGATGTGATGGGTGGCATCAATGTGAAGAAACTCTATGGCAGTCATGCACTGGCAATATTCATCCAGCCCCCCAGCGTGGAAGTGCTGCGCAAGAGACTGCTTGCAAGAGCCACTGACTCTATTGAGGAAATCGAGAAGCGCATAGGCAAGGCTGAATTTGAAATTAGCCATGCCCAGCAGTTTGACCGCATCGTCGTGAACGACAAACTAGAGACCGCAGTAGATGAAGTGCGCTCTCTTATCTTTGATTTCATCAACAAGTAAATAAGCAGAACGATGAATATAGGAATCATGGGCGGCTCGTTCAACCCCATTCATGTGGGACATGCAATAATCGCCAACTACATCATCCAGAACACCGACATCGACCAGCTGTGGCTGATGGTATCGCCCGAGAACCCGTTCAAGACAGGGCAAGCCATGATAAACGAGGCACAGCGTTTGCGCATGGTTGAAATGGTTACCCGCAGGTTAGACAATGTCATTACATCTGGTTTTGAACTCACCCTGCCCCGGCCTTCCTATACAATCGACACACTAACTGCTTTAAAGGCAAAGTTCACCAGCGATAACTTCACGCTAGTGATAGGTGCTGACAACTGGGCAGTGTTTAACAAATGGCGCAGTCATGATGAGATAATCAGCAATTTCAAAATTGTTGTTTACCCTCGAGTGGGTTATGATATTGTGATACCACCCGAAATGAGCGATCGAGTCATTGCTGCAGATGCTCCAGTCATCGAGGTGTCATCGAGCAAGATTCGTGAACAACTATCGATGGGTCATGACATGCGTTTTTTCATGCCTGACGAAGTTTATGAATATATATTGAGAAATGATTTATATAAAAAATAATGGAAAACAGTACATTATCAAACAATAGCTTATCGGTAATCGCACTCACAAATGAGTATTGCCACGCCATAGAGCATTGCCTAGAGGGCACTCGCGACACTTTCATGGCTCGTATGCTCAAAATATTGCCACGAGTGTATATGGCAATAAGTGATGTGGAACTTGAGGGCGGTTATAGCGACTACTATATCGAACCCGTTCTCGACGAGATGGCTTACGACCAAGTGAGGGACACTATCGCAGGTGTAATGGCCGAAGAAGATGTGTACCTTGAAGTATTTGTTGAGGACATGAAGTATAGCGACACGCCAATCTCCTCATTCGTAAGCGAAAATTTGGCTGATCTGTACCAAGAGTTTTACAATCTCATCCAGTCGGTCAAAGATGCACCGTCAGAGGTGCGTCAGTCACTTGTAGAACAGTGCAAGGAGAATTTCATAAACTACTGGGGACAGACACTGTGCAATGTGCTCCGTGCGCTTAATAATGCTTTTTATAATTCTAGCGACGACTTTGATTATTAACAAATAACATCATACGAGTTATGGCAAACATTGATTCATTGCTTAAATTCATGGACAATAGCCCATGCAATTTCCTGGCAGTAAAGACCATTAAGGAAATTCTGTTGCAAAACGGTTATTTCGAGAAATCTTTGAAAGACAAACTTGACGCTAAACCAGGCGAAAAGTTCTTTGTAACAAAGAACGACTCGGCAATCTTTGCATTCAAGATAGGACATAAACCAGTAACAGAGACTGGATTCAGAATAGTTGCAGCCCATAGCGATTCTCCCTGCTTCCGCATCAAACCGCATGCCGAGATGTGTAGCGAAGGTGGCATCGTGAGACTCAACACCGAAGTTTATGGCGGTCCTATTCTTTATACATGGTTTGACCGTCCTCTCTCCATTGCAGGACGTGTTATCCTCAAGGGAGAGAATGCGCTCGAGCCACTCACCACCACGGTGAAAATTGACCGGCCGTTATTGAGCATCTCACACCTTGCTATCCACTTCAACCGTGCAGTGAACGAGGGCAATAAACTCTCGAAGCAGAAAGACATGCTGCCCATCATTGCTAAAGTGAATGAAAAACTGGAGGCTGACAATATGCTCTTGAAACTTGTCGCACAAGAGTTGAAAGTGAATATTGAAGACATACTCGACTTTGATCTCATGCTGTATGATACTGAAAAGGCATGCACATTTGGTCTAAACAACGAGTTCGTTTCATGCGGACGGCTCGATGACTTGAGTATGGCTCATGCCGCAATCACCGCACTCGTAGAATCAACAGGCGATGATGCTACTTGCATAGCAGCAATCTTTGACAACGAAGAAACTGGCAGCGGCACAAAGCAAGGTGCCGGATCTCCAGTGCTCGCCAATGTGATGCGTCGCATTGTTGAGGCTCAATGTGGTTCATTTGATGACTTTTCTAGGGCAGTAGCACGTTCATTCATGATCTCGGCCGACAATGCACACGCGTTTCATCCTAACTATGCCGAGAAATATGACCCGACCAACCATCCTCACTTGGGCGGAGGTCCTTGCATAAAGATTAATGCTAACTGCAAATACATGAGCGATGCTCACTCGGCAGCGATATTCAAGAGCTTATGTATCGAAGCTGGATCGCCCTATCAATATTTTGTAAACCACAGTGATGTTGCTGGTGGTTCAACATTAGGCAACATCCTAACCTCGCAGATGGACATTGAAGGCGTAGATGTGGGCAACCCGTTGCTGGCAATGCATTCGGTGCGCGAAACTGCATCGGTCGATGATCACATAAATATGACCAAAGTCATGACTTTATTCTTCAATAAATAAAATAAAAAACATATAAAAATTTAAATTATGGCAGACGAATTATTAATTAAACAAGTCACAGAGAAGGCACAAGGTTGGCTTTCAGCAGGCTATGACGAAAAGACACAAGCACAAGTTAAGGCAATGATTGAGGCCGAGGACAAGACCGAACTCATTGAATCGTTCTACAAAGACCTGGAATTTGGTACAGGTGGTTTGCGCGGCATCATGGGTGCAGGCAGCAACCGCATGAACATCTACACAGTAGGTTCAGCTACACAAGGTCTTGCCAACTACCTCAAAGAAGCGTTCAAGGATCTTGAGCAGATCAAGGTTGTCGTTGGTCACGACGTTCGCAACAACAGTCGTCTGTTTGCCGAGACCGTTGCAAATATCTTTTCGGCTAACGGCATCAAGGTTTACCTCTTTGAAGGTCCTCGCCCCACTCCCGAGGTGTCATATGCAATCCGTCATCTAGGGTGTCAGAGCGGTGTAAACATCACTGCATCACACAACCCCAAAGAATATAACGGCTACAAGGCTTACTGGGATGATGGCGCACAGGTGGTTTCTCCCCACGACGTTAACATCATTGATTATGTAAATCGCATCAGCGACGTGAGCGAAATAAAGTTTGAAGGCAATCCTGCCCTCATAGAGACAATCGGCGAGAAGATTGACAACGAGTATCTTGAGGAAATCCACACACTTTCTCTCAGCCCCGAGGTTAACAAGCGCCAGCATGACCTTAAAATCGTGTACACCCCTATCCATGGTGTAGGTCGCTACATTGTGCCTCGTTCGATCGAACGCTGGGGATTTGACAACATTATCCATGTTCCCGAGCAGGACGTGATGAGCGGAGATTTCCCCACAGTGGACTCCCCCAACCCCGAAAATGCAAGCGCTATGGCACTCGCAATAAAGAAAGCCGAGGAAGTTCAGGCCGATATCGTTCTCGCTAGCGACCCCGATGCCGACCGCATTGGTCTCGTTATCAAGAACACCAAGGGCGAGTATGCACTAGTTAACGGTAACCAGATTCAGATTATCTTCCACTATTACCTCATGGCACGCAGCGCCGAACTCGGTCTGCTCAAGGGTGATGAGTATATCGTTAAGACTATCGTTACTTCTGAAACTATCCGCAAGATCGCCGAGAAGCAGAACATCAAGATGTTTGACTGCTACACAGGTTTCAAGTGGATCGCTACCGTGATGCGTGAGATGGAAGGCAAGGGCCGTTACCTGGGTGGTGGCGAGGAAAGCTATGGCTTCCTGCCCCAGACCTTCGTTCGTGACAAAGATTCAGTGTCTTCAATTCCCTTGATGTGCGAGATCGCTGCTTGGGCAAAAGACAGGGGTATGACCATGAACGACATGCTCATTGACATCTACAAGACTTATGGTTACTCAAAGGAACTCGGAATCTCTGTAGTTCGCCCTGGTAAGACTGGTGCAGAGGAAATCGTGGCAATGATGAAGAACTTCCGCGAGAACCCAATGAAGGAAATCGCTGGTTCTCCCGTAGTTACCATTAAAGACTTCAAGACGCTTGAGCAAAAGAATGTCGTTACAGGCGCTGTTGAAAAACTCGATATGTCCACTACAAGCAACGTGCTCCAGTACTACACTGAAGATGGAACAAAGGTTTCTATCCGTCCTAGCGGTACTGAACCCAAGATCAAGTTCTACATTGAGGTTCACGACACCCTCGACAGTGCCGAGAACTACGATGCCAAGAACGAGTGGGCACAAGCTAAACTCGACCAGATTGCTAAAGACCTGGGTATTGCATAACTTAATTTTTTAATACTTTTAAAAATTATGACTGAAAAAATAAAGAAATATTTAAATGACAGTGCTGTTGCTCGATGGTCAGCACTCGTGCTTATTGCTTCAATGATGTTCTTCGCCTACATGTTTGTAGATGTAATGTCACCATTGAAGTCAATGATTGAGTCAGAGCGAGGCTGGACAAGTGGCGCATTTGGCAATTATGCTGCTTCTGAATATTTGCTTAATGTGTGTGGATTCTTGATTTTCGCAGGTATAATCCTCGACAAGATGGGAATCCGTTTCACAGGTATTCTATCAGCATCTGTTATGGTTATCGGTGCAGGTATCAAATATATCGGTATCAGCGATTGGTTCCAGGCTACATCATTTGCTGCATGGCTTAACTCATGGTGGGTATCTATGCCAGCTAGTGCCAAGATGGCTTGCCTTGGTTTCATGATTTTCGGTTGTGGAGCCGAGATGGCAGGAACAACTGTGAGCAAAGCTATTGCAAAGTGGTTTAAGGGCAAAGAAATGGCTCTAGCAATGGGTCTTGAAATGGCTATCGCGCGTCTTGGTGTATTTGCTGTGATGTGGATCGCCCCCATTATCTATAATTCTTGCGACAAAACAGTTGTTGCCCCCCTTGCTTTCTGCTCTGTACTGTTGCTCATTGGACTTATCAATTTCATCGTCTTTGCATTAATGGACAAGAAACTTGACAAGCAACTCAAGGCCGAGGGTGAATATGCCGAAGAGGCTAGCGAAGAGGAGTTCAAGGTTAGTGACCTGGGCAAAATCTTCTCAAGTAAAATGTTCTGGATTGTGGCACTTCTGTGCGTATTGTATTACAGCGCAATTTTCCCATTCCAGCGTTACGCTCCCGACTTCTTGGCCAAGACACTTGATGTTGATGATAGCACAGGTGCGCAGCTCTTCTCTTTCTTCCCCATTCTCGCGATGATTCTCACCCCATTCCTGGGCGGTTTCCTTGACATGAAGGGAAAGGGTGCTACCATGCTCTATGCTGGTGCAATCATTATGGTTGCTTGTCACTTGAGTTTTGCATTCTTGCTGCCACTGTTCCCCAGTAAAATCCTTGCAATTGCACTTGTTGCAATACTTGGTTTGAGTTTCTCTCTTGTTCCTGCCGCATTGTGGCCTAGCGTTCCCAAAATCATTGACGAGAAGGTACTCGGATCTGCTTACTGCTTGATTTTCTGGATTCAGAACATCGGCTTGTGTATCGTGCCTATGATTATCGGTCATGTTCTTGAGTCAACAGGCGGTTATACAATGCCTATGATTATCTTCTCAATGTTTGGTGTTGCTGCATTTATTCTTGCATTCTTCCTCAAACTTGAAGATAAGAAGAAAGGTTATGGTCTTGAAGAACCCAACATCAAGAAATAAAAATTTTAACCTATAATACTTGGGGCTGACGCGTGGTTGTGGCAGCCCCAAGTTTATGTAAACAAAAATGACTGATAAGGTTAAATCAACATTAGCACAAAGCACAGCGGCACGCTGGGTGGTACTTGCAATCGTTGCATTCACAATGATGACGGGATATATTGTTGCAAAACAAGTCTCTCCATTGCAATATTATCTTGAGCAATTACCTGCCGACGGTGGCATGGGCTGGACGTCTAGCGAATTTGGTTTCTTTGCCGGTTCAAGAGGATTCTTCAATGTCTTCTTCTTGATGCTGTTTGTGAGCGGATTTATACTTGACAAAAAGGGTGTGAGATTTGCAGGCATGCTGTCTTGCTTGCTCATGCTTGGAGGCACAGTGATTGATTACTATGCGATAGCATTCATGTCGCCAGTTCCCACAATGAGTTTCTTCGGAGACACCATGAAAGTTCAAGTACTTGTTGCCGCGGGCGGTTTTGCGCTCTTCGGCATAGGTTATGAGTTGTGTGGAATTGCAGTGTCAAAAGTAATCGTGAAATGGTTTACTGGCAAGGAAATGGCATTAGCAATGGGATTGCAGGTCGCTTTGGCGCGCCTGGGCACGGCACTTGCATTAGGTTGCAGTCCGCGTGTTGCCGATGCATTCACGCTGTCAACTCCATTGTTGCTGGGTGTATTCTTTGTAGGGCTTGGCACTGTGGGGTATCTCGTTTATTGCTCGATGGATAGGAAATTTGATGAAAGCAACTCTTCAACTGAACTAACTGATGATAGTGACAAGTTCAAGTTTTCTGACTTGAAAAGCACCCTCTCTAATAGCGGGTTCTGGTTAATTACCATTTTGTGCATGCTTTACTACTCGTCGCTTTATCCTTTCCTGGATTTTGCAACCAAGTTAATGATCACAAAGTATAGTGTTGGTGCCGATGTTGCTGGTTTCATTCCGGCCATCCTTCCATTCACTTCAATCATTCTTACACCTTTGTTTGGAGCGATGTATGACAATATAGGCAAAGGGGCATCAATCATGATAATAGGTACAATTATGCTTACCCTTGTCCTTATGGTGTTTGCCCTACCCTTGTCATCTACCTGGATTGCTGTTACTGCAATGATTGTGCTGGGCATTGCGTTCTCGCTGCTTCCCAGTGTTCTGTGGCCAGCAGTGCCAAAGATTGTTCCTATCGCGTTGTTAGGCACGGCCTACTCAATTATCTATTTTATTCAAAACATAGGATTGATGATAGTGCCTTGGGTAATAGGCAAAGTGCTTGATGCTAACACGACTGGTGGTAAAACCGATTACACCCAGGCTATGTGGGTATTCTCGGGCATAGGAGTTGCAGCAATAATTGTTGCGATAATGCTTCTCGTGATGGACAAGCGCAACAACTATGGCCTTGAACTTAAAAACAATAAGTGATTTATGAATTGAGAAACAATGCCAGTGCCTCGTCACGGCCAGCGTTCACCAGTTCGGGATAGTGAGTGTCACTATTTATTAGAACAGGAACATTGTGTTTCTTGAGCATAGCAAAGAATTTAGAGTGTGGGAATAGGCGATGATGCTGTTCCCACGCTTTTGTATTAATCTCGACGATATATTTCATGTCCATAATTGCCTCAAAGTGACGATTGAGCAATACCTGGTACCAATCTTCATCTTCAATGCCTGGTCGATAGCAGCTAGCATTTAATCCTATCTTGTCACAATGGGCAATCACTTCGAATCCCCCACACTCAACCAATTTGAGCGATTGGGCAAAATAAGAACGCACAACCATCTCGATGTCATCATTGAAATACTTGGACATCTTTATTTTGAAATTTTCAAAACGCCCGTCAATATCTACATACTCGCTCTTGTCTAAAAAAGAGGGAATAAAATGAACTGAACCTATGCGGTAGTCAAGAGGCAAAGACTGATAACTAGCATGTGCAGGACCATATCCGTCGATATAGTCGATCTCCATCGAAGCATATAAATTTATCTTGCCATGATATTTCATTTTGAGCCGGGCAAACTCGTCTAGATATTTATCGACATCATCCCACGACATATTACACGAAGACTCGATTGCTATGGGTGAATGTGGACTAAATCCATAATGATTTAAACCATGTGCAATTGCACTCTCTACAAATTCTTCCATGCAAGCCCTGCCGTCACAAAACTGTGTGTGGCTGTGGAAATTGTATTTTGTGGTTTCTTTTGCAAGTCGGATTAAATCTACCATCGTTTATCAAAATAATTTTGAAATTTGCTCAAAAGTTATAGTATTAATCACATTCTTCCCGTCGGGCGTGTAATTGGGCTCGGGTAATCGCAACAAGTCAGCCACTAGTTTGTCCATTTCTTCCTGGTTGAGAGTGCGCCCATAGGGTAATGCGGCTGATCGTGCTACGTTGAGCGCAATGTGCTCATGAACTTTCGTCTTGATGCTTTCACCGCCATTCTCTACCGAATCTATGACCTGGATTAAAGTGTCGGTCACATGAGATAATGTGTCAAAACCCGCAGGAATGCTATTGATCGACCAGTCGTTTCCTCCAAGAGATGCAAGCGTGAATCCCATCAGCTCTAAATCAGGCATTATTTCATTGAGCACCACATTCTGCGAGTTGGTTAGATGCAAAACCTCGGGGAACAATACGGTCTGTGAACTAAGGCTTGTACCTTCCATCTTGCTCATATACTGGTCAAACAAAACCCTGACATGAGCCCTGTGCTGGTCTATTATCATTAATCCTGAAGTAATAGATGCCAGGATGTATTTTCCCTTGAGCTGTATATACACCGACTGTTGATGCACTTCGTTGTCGAAAACATTTCTCACATTTGTGTCATCATCAACAGGCAGTTCTGGGATGTCGATAGAACTATTATCGGTAATATCTTGCAGAGCACTGCTTTTCTTTTTTTCAAAATTTTTGTAAAGTTCGTCCCAGTTAGTGGTCACAGCATGCTGTGAACGACTACCCTGCACGAAGGGATTATATGACTTATCGACATTAATTTCAGGCCGGGCAACAGAAGTGTTGGGGGTGTAGGCTGGAATCTCGGGAGCGTCTTCCACGTCAAACTCAATCGAAGGAGTCTCGCTGAATCGCCCAAGTGCCTCCTTTACACCAGCGCTGAGAATCTGCCAAATGGGCATCTCATTCTCAAACTTAATTTCAGTTTTAGTGGGATGTATATTGACATCGATACTCTCCGGATCAACGTCAAATCGCAAGAAGTAATTAGGTTGCTCATCGTCAGGTATCAACTGACTGTAAGACGACAATATTGCTTTGTGGAAATAAGGATGACGCATGTATCGCTCATTAACAAAAAGATATTGCAGATAATTACGCTTGCGGGCAGCAGATGGTTTGCCTATGTATCCTGAAATCTTCACTATTGACGTGTCTATATTCACAGGAATAAGGTTCCCTTCTATAGAGCGGCCCAACAGATTGGTGATGCGTTGCAAGAACGACCCGCCTTGCAGTTTATACATGACAGCACCGTTATGCAGCAATGTAAAATCAACATTATTATTAACCAAAGCAAGTTTCTCAAATTCCTTTATTATATTGCTCAATTCCACCTGGTTGCTTTTCAGGAATTTGCGGCGTGCAGGGACGTTGTAAAAGAGATTCTTGATTTGGAAGTTTGATCCTTTGGGACACATGTCGGGTTCCTGACTCTCGCATTTAGAGCCATTTATCACGATCTTTGTGCCTAGTTCGTCCTCGGCACGGCGTGTGCGCAATTCAAGCTGGGCTATAGCTGCAATCGAAGCAAGTGCTTCGCCACGGAAACCCATGGTGCGTAGAGAAAACAAGTCTTCAGCCGAACGAATTTTAGAAGTGCTGTGACGCTCAAACGCTAATCGAGCATCAGTGTCGCTCATGCCGCAACCATTGTCAATAATCTGAATGAGAGTGCGTCCGGCATCCTTCAAGATAATTTGAATGTTAGTGGCATGTGCGTCAATAGCATTCTCCACCAGTTCTTTAATAACCGATGCAGGGCGTTGAATAACTTCTCCTGCTGCTATTTGATTAGCAACCGAGTCGGGCAATAATTTAATCACATCACTCATCTTGATTATTCTTTTTTAGATCTACGACCTGTTTTTTCGGGTTCAGACATGAGTTTTTTCATCTCATCACTCACGTCAAAAATTTCATCGGGATGCTTGGGCCTTAATGCATCATACCAAGCAAAACCAGGCAAGAATTGCTCGCTCTTCTTGAGCAGGAACAATGGTGATACTTTGCCGCTGACATCGGGCCACATGGCTATTTTCTCTATCTCTTGCTTTGCTTTTAAATTCAATTTGAGATAACTAGACTCGGCATTTACTTGTTTATTGTAAGTAGAATCTTCCTCTTGTGGATACATGATTACTTGCACATTGCCATCACAATCCATCTGCCGTAATTCCTTCTTTTCGAAAAATGCTTTAATTTTTTTAGCACTTAACTGGTCATAATAGGTTTCGCCCACATGCTGTGCCATGAAGCCAAAGTTAGGGAGAGTGGCCCAGTCACAAGTACTGTCGTTCATGTGAGCATTGATCTCATTTCCAGAAATCTGTCTGTCGTCACTCCACAAGACAGCATGACGATACATGTTGAGAATTGTATCGGCAGCCGACATCTGCAGCGAGTCGCATATTCCCTGCACATCATTCCTGTAAAACCTGACTTTATTGAAAGCTCTTAACAATCGCACTGAATCAACATCCAGCAAAGTGCACAATGTATCGGCATGCAGGTAAATTGTATCTTTCTGGGAGAACTCACGAGCCCTGGCACGATTAGTTACATAACTATAGTGGGTGTTTTCGTCATGATAGCCATATTCACCATCCAGAATAACACTGTTCTTGGCATCAGTTATCACCACATTGCCGCGAGCCTCGCCATAATTAAGTTGACGGTTGTAATACACAGTGTCGCCTACAAGTGTTTTACCATCCTTTGAGTTAATCACCGAGCGGTCATATAGCGTGGCATCGTCGGCCGATGTGTTGTACCATCCGCTAGTTGTGAGCACAGTGTTACCGTCACTCTCAATACTGGTTTGGTCAATGATGCGAGCGATGTGTGTACCGGTGTTGTATTGCAACAAATTAGTTTCCATCGTGTATTTCTCGTTAACCAAACGCACATCAGTGGTAAACTCTGCTTGCTTTGTATCGAGTTCATAACGACCATATCTCGACGTCAACTCGGTGTTGTTCTTTCCATCAATCAACTTTCCGCCTTCAAAGTAATAACCCACGTTAGACGTGATCTCATAATCAAGGCTATCGGTGATCAGCGTTGTCTTGCGGTTTTCTAGACGCACATTGTTTCTCAACTGTGCCACCTGCTCGTCGCCATAATAGTGCATTACATCGGCATAGACAAACAATGTGTCTCCTTGCGTCATTTTGACATTGCCAAATGCATCGAGCGAACTTGTCAAGTCATAGAAATAAGCACTGTCACAGAACATATACATGTCGCCACGGCGAAAACGCACATTTCCTTTGAGCACCTGGTACTCCGTACTTATTCGGTCATCGGCAGTAAGTATATCAGAATTTTCAAGAAAAACCTTATCCTTTTGGTAGCGGTTTGACTTGGGAATCTGTGGAGTGATTCTCTGCACATGCCCTGCTTTAGCGCCAGGATTAGCGGCCTTGGGTTTTTGAGGTGTAGCAGCCCAGGCATAGTCAAAACCCAAAGACAGTCCACACATGACAATACACATGCACAGGACAGCAAATGCTATCCTGTACCCTTTAGTGTATGTGAAGAATCTTTGAGTCATTTTTCTTGATTAGTTAGACGTTGCTCCCTTGTGTAACCAGTCGTACTTAAACTCACAGTTACGCCAGTTGTCCTCTATATACACATAAGTGCTCTTTTGCTTTTGTTTGATCCAGTTCTCAATGATATCGCCGCGCTTATGCTCTTCATAGATGCCTTTGAGAGTTTGATAGTCATCAGCAAGATCGGCCTTATGGCCTTCGATGCGGCGGTTGAGTTTGACGATAGCAACTTGCTCACGTTGTGTCTTGGCATTGATCATCAAGAATGGTTCGCTTAATTCACCCACTTCCATCTTGTCGATAATTTTTCCCACCTCAGGAGGAAGTTGAGACATCTGGAACAAGTTAGAATGGCTCTCTTCGTTGAGCATGATGCCGTTGTTATTGCGAGAGTCCTTATCTTGTGACACATAGAATGCCGCTTGCTCAAAAGTAACTTTTCCTTCGGTGATTTCGTTTTTGAGCGTGTCAAGGCGAGCGATTGCGTCGGTCAAGTCTTTATCAGACACTTTGGGACGAAGCAGGATGTGACGTGTGTTGATGCGGTCACCTCGCTTTTCGATGAGTTGAATGATGTGATAACCATCCTCGGTCTCAACGATATTAGATACTTTCTTTGTGTCGTTGAGATTAAATGCAGCAGTTGCATACTCGGGAAGCAGGACAGAACGGTTCTGGAAACCCGTTTCACCACCATAAACAGCAGTACCCTTATCCTCACTATATAAGATAGCCATTGTCGAGAACTCTGCTTCGCCATTAGTAATACGCTGTGCATAGTCCCTGAGACGTGACTTGACCTCGTCAATCTCTTGCTGGGGAATAACAGGATTGATGGTGATAATCTGAACTTCAACCTGCTTGGGAATAAAAGGAAGAGAGTCGGCTGGAAGTGTGTTGAAGAATTTACGCACCTCTGATGGCGTTGCCTTAATCTTCTTTGTAAGGTTATTCTGCACCTGCTGAATACTGTACTGGTCCCTAAACATGTCAGCAATCTTTTCCCTCAACACAGGTAATGGCTTGTGAAAATATTCTTCCACCTTCTCCTTTGAACCAAGATTGGCAATGAAAAAATTGATTCGAGAATCAACTTCCTTCGCAATCTGCGACTCTTGAACAACCACTGTGTCAATCTTTGCCTGATGGAGGAAAAGTTTATTTAAAGCCATTTGCTCAGGAATCACACAATAAGGATTACCATCAATAGCAGCACGCTCCGATTGAAGATTAAGATACTGTTCTTCTATATCACTCTTGAAGATAGGTTCGTCACCCACTACCCATGCAATTTCCTCTGCAACATTGTTTTGCGCGAAGGAATTAACAGAAAGCAATGCTACGCAGCACGCTAATAGAAATTTTATTTTCATAAACTTATATTTTTCTAAAACTCATTGTAAAATGCAAAAGTGCACTTTATCGCAAATAATATGCAAAGTTCACTATTTTTCGGCACTTTTCAAAATCTATTTTATTAAAAGTTTATTAACCATGTTAAAATGTCAATAAAAATCGGCCGAGACAAGCTGTACACTTGTCTCGGCCAACCGAAATCTATGATAGGTTACAATATTATCACCTGAGCTTTTTCAATACTCGCTTATCAACTACAACGGGATATTTAGCCTTGAGTTCTTCAACCCACTGCTTTTCGAGGACATCTTGATAATCGCTGGTGAGCTGACCCTTTACGTCGGTATATACTTCAGGAGCGTTAATGAGTCCGCCTTCAAGAATAATAGCCCTGTTGTATTTAGCAGTTTCGGGAATCGCGGGACCGTTGAAGCAGAGGAAATCGGCAAGTTGGTTCTCACCCTTAACAACAACCATGCGCTCCATCTTAATTGAGTTGCTATACTTCTTGTGGAGGTAAGTGGGAAGTGAATCAACATGACCTACTTTTAAGATATCAGCCTTGACAGCGTCCAAGATAGAGTCACCCTTGGCACTCAAAATGATACCCTTGAAGTGGGGTTCGCTCCATGTATATTTAGCACGGTTCTGCTCAAAGTAATTCTTCAGTCCGGTAGTGTCTTTGCCTGCACCCTCCCATACTTTACGGTTGCTAATCTCGAACAACAGCATGCCATCACGATACTCATTAAGGAGATTGCGGAACTCGGTGTTGTCGTTGATCAAGTTGTCTGTGTAATATTTCATGACCTGTGCATCAGCGATATCACCTATAAGTGACATGAAATAACCCTTAGCCGATTCAGCATTGAGTTTTGTTTTGGGGTTAAGTTTGGCAGCAATAACCGATACGGGTGTTGCTTCATTAGCATAAGTAAATGCGGGGAAATTATCACTGCGCAATGTAGCTACGAAAGTAGAGTCATATCCGCCATTTGCCTTGATTGCATCTTCGATGTGCTTCTCGAGTTTGGGGTTCACTTGGTAGTTGTATTGCTTTTTTGCCTCTGCCAACTTAACCATTTGAGGCATCTTGGCACGCTCATCCATACTGATTGCTTTCTCGATGCGGGGACGTGCTTCCTCAAGGGGCATGAAACCCTTGTTCTCAAGACGCTGCACGATGTGGTAACCATAAGATGTTTCAAAAGGCTCTGAAATCTCGCCATTCTTCAAAGTAAAAGAAACCTTGTCGAACTGGGGCACCATCTGACCACGGCTGAAGAAACCAAGGTCACCACCACGCTTGGCCGAACCGGGATCTTCAGAATATTGCTTTGCAAGTTCCTCAAAGTTGCCGCCAGCTTTTACCAACTCGAAAATTGAATCTATCTTCTGCTTAACTGCTTGCTTCTCCTCGTCGGTAGGTTTGTGTGTGCGAGGGAAAAGTCGCAAGATGTGGCGAGCACGCACTGTACCTTCGTCATCGCGAATAGCGTTGACTCTTACCAGATGGATACCAAAATCTGTGCGGATGGGCTGGCTTATCTCGCCAACAGGTGTGTTGTAAACACCATATTCAAATGAATAAGGGAACTGCCCTGCTCTGATGAAACCATAGTGACCGCTGTTGCGGGCAAACGACGGATCGATTGTGTACTTTGCTGCAACAGAGTCCCACACGGCTCCATTCTTGAGAACTGTGCGCAAGCTATCGGCCAGCGCGAGTTGCTTCTTGTTGTCGGCATAATCTTTTCCCAAAGAAAGCATCAAGTGGTCAACATCTACATTCTTTGTGAAACGTTCATAAGCTTCTCTCACAAGACGCTCTTTAACGGTAGTGTCTTCAAGGAAAGGACGAACCATTTCGTCACGATAACCGTCAAGCTCTTTCTTGAATGAAGGCAGAGTATCTAACTTGGCAGCCTCGGCATCAGTAACTTTAAGTTTGTATGTTATAAAGCGATCAACATACTGGTCGAGAGTTTCTTTTTCAACCTGTTGCTTGCTGTTTTTATTATACAAATACTCAAACTCAGAGAGTTTAACATCCTTACCATTAATTTTCATCAACACGGGATCCTTAGCAGCAGTTGCCAAAAGAACCGAACCGACTAAAACTGTCGAGAGTAATAATTTATGTTTCATTTTACAATAATTAGTATCTACACATTTCTATATATAACGTGAAATGTGCAATAAAATTATATATTCCTGAAAAAATAATTAATTTTTAACTGGGACTGTAGTTGGGAGCTTCGCTAGTTATAGTCACGTCATGCGGGTGGCTCTCGGCAACACCTGCATTAGTAATGCGGACAAATTGAGCATGGTGAAGTTCATTAATAGTAGCGGCACCGCAATAACCCATACCAGAGCGAAGTCCACCAAGCATCTGATAAATCACCTCATACAGAGATCCTTTATAAGGAACACGTGCAGCAATTCCTTCGGGCACAAGCTTCTTGGCGTCGGTAACGCTACCTTGGAAATAACGATCCTTTGAACCTTTCTCCATAGCTTCGAGAGATCCCATGCCGCGATAAGTCTTGAATTTCCTACCATTGAAAATGATAGTTTCGCCCGGAGACTCCTCAACACCTGCAAACATACCGCCAAGCATAACAGAACTTGCACCTGCAGCAAGTGCTTTCACAATATCGCCAGAATAACGTATGCCACCATCAGCAATCAATGGGACATCAGTTCCTTCAAGAGCCTTTGCCACATCATAAACAGCCGACAACTGGGGAACACCTATGCCTGCAATGATACGGGTTGTGCATATAGATCCAGGACCAATACCCACCTTTACACCATCAGCACCGTTCTCAACAAGAAACTTTGCGGCCTCGCCAGTAGCAATATTACCTACTACAACATCAATCTGAGGGAATTGTGCCTTCACCTGCTTGAGAACCTCTACCACGCCACGAGTATGGCCATGTGCTGTGTCAATGACAATAGCGTCAACTCCTGCATCAACAAGTGCCTTTGCACGCATGAGGCTGTCGGCAGTGACACCGATGCCGGCTGCTACACGCAGTCGTCCGCGTGAGTCCTTGCATGCGTTGGGTTTGTCCTTGGCCTTTGTAATATCTTTATATGTAACAAGGCCCACAAGCTTGCCTTCAGCGTCTATAACTGGAAGTTTTTCAATCTTATGGGTCTGGAGAATTTTAGCAGCTTCTTCAAGGTTGGTCGATTGGTTAGTTGTCACAAGGTTTTCACTCGTCATCACATCATCGATTGCACGATCAAGGTTGGCCTCAAAGCGAAGGTCGCGGTTAGTGACAATTCCCACAAGTTTGCGGTCATCATCAACAACAGGAATGCCGCCAATGTGGTATTCACACATCATGTTCAACGCATCTCCCACAGTAGAGCCTCGCTTGATGGTAACGGGATCATATATCATACCATTCTCGGCACGCTTGACCATGTGGACCTGACGAGCTTGCTCCTCAATAGACATATTCTTGTGAATCACGCCAATACCGCCTTCGCGAGCAATCGCAATAGCGAGTCTCGCTTCAGTTACTGTGTCCATTGCGGCCGAAATGAGCGGAACATTCAATTCAATGTTTCGCGAAAAGCGCGTCTTTAAACACACATCCTTAGGAAGAACTTGGGAATAAGCAGGAATTAACAAGACATCATCAAACGTGAGTCCATCCATTTTCACACGATCTGCAATAAATGACATAAGAAAAAATTTTTAAATGCTAAATCAATTATTGCATGCAAATTTACTAATTATTCTGCACATGGCAAAGTTTAAACTTCATTTTTACAGAAATTTAAATGTCTATGGCCGTCAATGTGCAGCCTCTTGCCATTAATCTAATGAATCTTGATACGTTTAATTCTTTTTATCAGACTAGTTGCCCATCTCGCTTATAAACTTGATGCGCATCATTCTTATCTCTTCTTCGGGATATTCAGGTCCTAGTTCACGGAAAGCTGTTTCAAGATCG
Organism: Sodaliphilus sp.; assembly: GCF_045598405.1. NCBI lineage: Bacteria > Pseudomonadati > Bacteroidota > Bacteroidia > Bacteroidales > Muribaculaceae > Sodaliphilus > Sodaliphilus sp. The sequence goes on along the minus strand of NZ_JAZLLZ010000037.1, from coordinate 19,256 downwards.
TCGGTCTCGCTCTCGCGGAAATAATCGAAGATCTCATCTTGTATGTCGGGATCAATTTGTTCATTGATATAATAATCAATATTAATTTTATACCCGGCATAAACAATAGAATCAATCTCCTTGAGCAAGTCGCAGAAATCCATATGATTAGACTCGGCTATGGCATCAAGAGCAATCTTGCGGTCGATACTTTGTATCAATTTTATTTTTAGATTAGTCTTGCTAGCGACCGACAGAACCCTGAAGTCTTCGATTCGTTCGATTTCGTTCTCCTCAACATATTTTTTAATGAGTTTCACGAATTCCTCGCCATAACGCTTGGCCTTGCCCACTCCCACTCCAGGAATAAGGCTCAATTCCTCGATGGTGATGGGGTATGTAGTAGCCATAGCATCTAACGATGGATCCTGGAAGATAACATAAGGCGGCAGACTATTGCGTCTAGCGATATCTTTGCGTAAATCTTTGAGCATGCTGCACAATTCTGGACTCAACGAACTGCCGGCAACACTTGCGCCCTCGGTATCGTCAATGTCGCTGTAATCAATATCTTCCACTACCTTAAACGACTTTTTGTTAGTAAGGAATTGCTTGCCTGCCTCTGTGACTTTGAGCACTCCGTAGTTTTCAATATCTTTATTGAGATACCCCGATATCACTCCTTGTCGTAATACCGACCCTAGCAAGCGAGCTTCTACTCCCTTCATGCAGCCAAACACATCTTCAAGTTCATGATGCTTGTAGGACTTGACCTCTGGCGTCACGTCACCACGCATCACTGCCACTACATATTCGCTCTTAAAACGTTCTTTAAGCGCAAGTATAGTCTCAATGGCTGCACACAGTTCATCTCGAGCTTCTACCCGTTTCTTGGGATACAAACAGTTATCGCAGTTGCCGCACTCGTCGGCTTCAAAATTCTCGCCGAAGTAGTGAAGCAGTGTCTTGCGTCGACATACGCTTGACTCGGCATAAGCTGTTGTCTCATTGAGCAGTTGCTTGCCTATCTCTTGTTCGGCAACAGGCTTGCCTTGCATGAATTTTTCAAGTTTGAGCAAGTCTTTCTTTGCATAGAATGTGATGCATTTGCCTTCTCCTCCATCACGTCCCGCACGTCCAGTTTCTTGATAATATCCTTCAAGGCTCTTGGGTATGTCATAGTGGATGACATAACGCACATCAGGTTTGTCGATACCCATACCGAAAGCAATGGTAGCAACTATCACGTCAACTTCCTCATTCAAGAAAGCATCTTGGTTTTCCGAGCGCTTGACGCTGTCCATTCCTGCATGGTAAGGTAACACCTTAATGTCATTAATAGAAAGAAATTCGGCCAGTTCTTCAACTTTCTTGCGGCTCAAGCAATAAATGATACCCGACTTACCTGCGTTAGACTTGATGAACTTGCATATTTCTTTGTCAATATCACGGGTCTTGGGTCTTACCTCGTAATACAGGTTGGGACGGTTGAAAGACGACTTGAACACACTCGCGTCGTTCATACCAAGTGTTTTCTGAATGTCATGCTGCACCTTGGGGGTAGCTGTTGCTGTCAATGCGATGATGGGGCGAGTGCCAATACGCTCTATCAGGGGTCTGATGCGTCTGTATTCTGGTCTGAAGTCATGTCCCCACTCCGAGATGCAATGTGCTTCATCCACAGCATAGAAAGAAATTTTCACTGTCTTCAGGAAATTAACGTTTTCTTCCTTGTTGAGCGACTCGGGTGCTACATATAACAACTTTGTTCGACCTGCCACAACATCCTCTTTAACCTGGTCGATGGACTGGCGGTTGAGCGAGGAGTTCAGGAAATGTGCAATACCATCGCTCTCGCCATAGTTGCGCATGGCATCAACCTGGTTTTTCATGAGAGCAATGAGCGGAGATATTACAATCGCAGTTCCCTCCATTAGTAATGCAGGTAACTGATAGCACAATGATTTTCCGCCACCAGTGGGCATGAGCACAAAGGTGTCACGCTCATTTAGGACATTCTCAATGATAGGTTCTTGATTACCTTTAAAGGTATCAAAACCAAAGTATTCTTTGAGTTCGGCAGTCAGTTGCTCTCGGTTGAACATGATGGTATATTGTTATGGGTTAATATATTTCTCTGTGAAATAGTTTAAACTAGGCTTGCGACAACATTTCAAAATTGGACTTCTCCAGTTGTTCTTTTGCATACTGTCGCGTGAGCATAAATTCGGTCACTCCGCTTGACGGCACTTGATACATGGCATCAATCATCACCGTCTCGAAGATAGACCTAAGTCCTCGTGCTCCAAGTTTATACTCTATCGCTTTATCTACAATATAATCAAGCACATCGTCATCGATATTAAGTTTCACGTTGTCCATCTCTAGGAGTTTGACATATTGCTTGACAATAGAATTCTTGGGCTCAATGAGAATGCGACGCAAAGCATCACGGTCAAGCGGCTCAAGATTAGTGAGAATGGGCAAGCGACCGATGATTTCTGGAATTAATCCGTAAGACCTCAAGTCCTGTGGTGCCACAAAGTGAAGCAGTTTTTCGCGGTCTTGCTGACTAACGTGGTTATCTACACCAAACCCCACTACATGAGTATTCATGCGTTGTGCTATTTTCTGTTCAATGCCTTCAAAAGCACCTCCACACACGAACAATATATTCTTGGTATCGACAGCGATCATCTTCTGGTCAGGATGCTTGCGTCCACCTTGAGGCGGTACATTCACGATTGAGCCTTCAAGCAGTTTTAGCAGACCTTGCTGTACGCCCTCGCCGCTCACGTCGCGAGTGATTGACGGGTTATCTCCCTTGCGAGCAATCTTATCAATCTCATCAATAAACACGATGCCACGTTGAGCTTGCGCCACATCATAGTCACACGCCTGCAGCAGCCTGGTGAGCAAGCTTTCAATGTCCTCGCCCACGTAACCGGCTTCGGTGAGCACTGTTGCGTCAACGATAGCGAATGGCACTTTAAGCAATTTGGCAATGGTCTTTGCAAGAAGGGTTTTGCCAGTTCCTGTGGGACCAACAATGATAATGTTAGACTTCTCGATATCGACGTCGTCCTTATCCTGTTTTAGGCGTTTATAGTGATTATAAACCGCTACCGAGAGATATTTCTTGGCCGTGTCCTGCCCTATCACATATTGGTCGAGATAAGCCTTGATTTCTTCGGGCTTGGGCAGAGACTCTAATTCCACGTCATCTGCATCAGCCTTGGCTTGATGCAGGTATTCGTGTACGATTTCATTGGCACGTCCAGCACACTCGTCGCATATACAACCAGCCATTCCCGGCAACAGCAGTCTCACTTCGTCACTGCCACGACCGCAAAAACTACACGTCAACTCTTCTTGCTTCTTTTTTGCCATTGATTAATTATTTTTTTGCTCTGACTAATACATTATCAATCATACCATAGGCCAGTGCTTCGTCGCTGGTCATCCAGTAATCGCGGTCGCTGTCGGCATAAACCTTGTCGTAGGGCTGTCCCGAGTGGTCGCTGATGATTGTGTAAAGTTCTTTCTTGAGTTTCAGTATTTCGCGTGAAGTAATCTCGATGTCAGACGCCTGTCCTTGGATTCCGCCCATGGGCTGATGTATCATCACACGTGAGTGTTTCAGAGCATGGCGCTTACCCTTCTCGCCAGCAACGAGCAACACGGCAGCCATCGATGCAGCCATGCCAGTGCATATTGTGGACACATCGCTCTGGATATACTGCATTGTGTCATAAATGCCCAGTCCGGCATATACCGAACCGCCAGGAGAATTGATATATAATGAAATGTCCTTGCCGGGATCAGCCGAGTCAAGGTATAACAACTGTGCTTGAATTACATTAGCAGTGTAATCATCTACTTGTGTGCCTAAGAAAATAATACGGTCCATCATCAAGCGCGAGAACACATCGATCTGTGTCACGTTAAGTTTACGCTCTTCCATGATAGTAGGGTTGATATAACTATCACTAACATGACTTGCATACTGGTCAAGCGAAAGGCCGTTCATTCCTAAATGATTCACGGCAAATTTGCGGAAATCGTCGTTCATAATATTATATTGATTATTTATGTTTCTTCAAAGTTACTACTTTTTTTTGAAACAAGGTTAAATTTTTGTGTGTTTTTTTCAAAAAAAGGGGCGAATATCAGAGATACCGCCCCTATATTGTGTCTAAGAAGTTTGATTATTGCTCAAACAGCTTGTTGAATTCTTCAACGCTCACGGTCTTCTCATCGAGAGTAACAGCATTCTGGATCTGTGCGAAGATCTTGTCTTCCATTGCACGATTTGTGATCTCGTTGTTGTACTTCTCGTCCTCGAGAATGCGGTGTGCATAGTCTTCAAGAGTGTCTTGAGGCACATTGGGCATACCATACTGTGCGAACTGCTGAGCGGCGAAGTAGCGAGCCAGGCGAAGTTTGTCCTCTGTCTCAACCTTCAAGGCAAAATTCTTAGCAACTTTCTCCTTGATGAGATGCCATTGCAATTGAGCCTTTGTCTTGGGGAAGTCCTCCTCAATCTTTGCGGGATCAGCATTCTCTTCACGAGCAGCGAGGAAACGCTTCAAGAAGTCCTCGGGCAGTTCAAGGTCGCCAACCACGCCCTTGAGCACTGTCTCGGCATCAAGAGTGAAGCGGTAATTGCTATCGTTCTTTAATTGAGCAGCAAGCATTTCCTTAACCTTAGCGAAATATTCTTCCTCGGTCTTTGCCTCATCCTTGCCAAGCACATTGTCGAAGAGTTCCTGATCGAGAGCAGCATCCTCGTTAACAAGTATCTCCTCAACGACAAACTTGAAGTCACTCTTCACGTCGGCCTGCTCCTTATCTATATTAAGAAGAGCTGAAAGTTCAGTCACGTTACCGTCAACCGAAGCGTTGGGGTTGTAAACCACGCCGTCGCCAACTTTTGCACCGACAAACTTTTTCTTCTCATCTTCGTTCTTGAGATATAAGGGGCAGATAACGGTCTTCTCAACCTTGATACCATCTTCGAGTTCAGCACCCTCGGCGTTGAGCTCAACGAGTGAACCGCGAAGGAGAGAATCTTCTTCAGCAACTTCACCAGCAACCTGCTTGCCGTAACGTTTGCGGAAGTTTTTGTCCTGGTTCTGAACCATTTCGTCGGTAACTTCAATATTATAGTAAGGAACCTTTACGTCCTTGTCGAGCTTAAGCTCAAATTCGGGAGCAAGACCAAGCTCGAATTTGAACTCAAAGTCTTTCTGACCTTTAAGATCGATGGGGCCATCATTGATGGGCATGGGTTCGCCAAGCAGATCAATCTTGTTGTCAACGATATATTGTGTGAAAGCACGTCCAACCATACGGTCAAGAACCTCGCTCAATACTTGTTCACCATAGAATTTCTTCAACAATCCAGCAGGTACATGACCAGGACGGAAACCTTTAATAGGACGCTTCATGCCCACTTCAGCAAGGCTTTTTTTCACGTCGTTCTTGTAGTCTTCTTCAACAATTGACACTGTAATTTTAGCGTTTACATTGCCAATCTTTTCAAAATTTACGTTCATTTTTTAATATAAAATTTTATTATAACTTAGTATTTATCCAAATTTATGCAAAATTACATCATATATTATCTACTGGCAAATATTGTGCCATTTTTTTTACTTTATTCACATTTAAATATATATAAAACACTTTGAAACGTGCATTATGATGAAAAAAGTGCTAGTAAATTTAATAAAAGTTCAGGTCGGTCATTATGTCACACTCATTGTGTCATATTTATTGTACCTACCTAGCAAAACAAACGGCCAGCAAAAATGCAAGGCCGTTTGTCCAAATAAAGTCACTTCTATATTCTAGATTACATTGTGAGTGCAATATTGTGTTCGTTAGCTAATCGACGCAGGTTGATCAGGGCATATCTCATTCGTCCCAACGCAGTGTTAATGCTCACACCCGTGAGGTCGCTGATTTCCTTATAACTCATGTCCTTGTAGTAACGCATGATCACGACGTCACGCTGGCTCTTGGGCAACTCCTTGACAAGGCGTCGTATGTCCTTGTGGATTTGCAGCACAACGAGAGAGTCCTCTATGGTAGATTCGCTAAATTCCTTACGGTTCAATATGTTTACTTCGGTAGCATCGGTCGACTGCAAACCTTCATTTTTCAGCTGGCGATAATAGTCAATAATCCTGTTATGGGCTATGCGTGTAACCCATGCAGCAAAACGACCGTTCTCAACATATCGTCCAGAGTTGAGGGTCGAAATTACCTTGACAAATGTTTCTTGAAATATGTCATCTGCCACATCTGCATTTTTAACATTGCGGAATATGTAACCATAAACAGAATCCTTGTGACGATCAAGGAGAGCGTCAAAGGCCTCGTTACATCCACTGACATACAACGAGATCAACTTCTCGTCGCTCTTGTCAAAAAAACTGTCCATATACCTTTCTATTAAAATTACTAGGTAAAGGTCTATTCTATAGGCAAATGAATTTAAATGAATAATAATATTTTCTTCTCAACTATCACGTTGAGATTGCAAATTTACATAAAAAAAACTTTTCTGCAAAAAAAAATGCAAAAAAGTTGTTTTCTAAAATAATAAATATCGTTTTTCTGCGTTATTAATTTCTTTTTCTGTTTCTGAACTTTATAAACATTTTCACTGCCTTCCACCCCAGCAGTGCATAGTCCATTGCTTTAAGTTTGGTCAACTCGTTATCGGTAAACAGAAGCCCCTTGATACCATTGACCGACATGGCATTCTTGGTATGAGCAAATTGCATAGCGATTTTCTCGCGTCCAAGTTCACGTCGCACCATCGCAACAATCCTGCGGCGCTTCAGCTCGTCCATTGTGTATCCGTTCCACTGTTCGGGAGTCACAACATCGGCAGTCGTAGCCGTGTTATCATTAGTCAACTTGCTCATCAGTCATTGGGGTTAAAAAACAACTTTGTGATAAATCTAGTAGCAGGATCTATAATTAATTGTTTCCTGAATGCATAAACAAGAAGCAATAGGAACAAGTGGATGCCTGCAACAATCAGGTTACCTAGCCACACATGTCCAGTGACATCGGCCAGAACTGCTACCAGTGAAGAACTGACAAAGTATAAAACAAAACTGCAAGCCACGATCATAACAAGTATCAAGATAATGCGAGATAGCAAAATTGACACTTTCTCGGCAACCGTGAGTTTGCCATACTCAATTTCAATCAACAAATGCTTCTTTGCATCTTGAAATATTTTTTTGAAATCTATACCCTCGTTCATTGCTTTATTTATTATGGTGTGTTCCCGTCTATGAGAACACACCATATTTACGTGATAATATTATTCTTCTATTTGCGCACTGATTTGCTGCACAAGCTGCTCTACCTCATCGTCGCTGAAATCGATGCCTTTTTTCTTCAACATCGCTTTGATGCGAGAACGCAAGTCACTTCCTTTTTCAGGAGCAAAAAGCACTGCAATAGTGCAACCAACTACGGCACCACCCAAGAATGCGTAAAGAATTCCTAATGCTTTGTTCTTTCCCATATTTCTATAATGATTTTAATTAACCCTCGATCTCCTCTGCGATTTGATCTACAAGCTCGTCCATCTTCTTGCCCTTCAATGCAAGACCTTTCTCTTTGAGAACGCGAGCAATCTTCTCTCTTGTGTCCTTGCCTTTTTCAGGGGCGAACAGCAAACCGACAGCAGCGCCTGCAATAGCACCACCAATCACGGCTAACACGATGTGTAATGGTTTCATAAATAAAATATTTAATGGTTAGTATAATACATTTCAACTACTCTGGTTGTTTTGAGCGGTTAAAATTATCCTTTTTTTTGCAAATATACAACATTTCTCTTGTTTTTTTTCATTATTTCAACGATTAATGCATGTTTGTTTCGCTTTTACTGAATTTATTGGTAATTTTGCACATTAAATTTTTACTTTTTGGCGATGAAAGCAAACAACATAGTAATCAAAGGTGCACGTGCAAATAATCTTAACAATGTCGATGTAACAATTCCTCGAGGCAAACTTGTGGTCATTACTGGCTTGTCGGGGTCGGGTAAATCATCCCTGGCATTCGACACCATTTATGCCGAGGGGCAACGTCGCTATGTTGAGAGTCTATCGTCTTATGCCAGACAGTTCCTGGGTCGTATGTCAAAACCTGACTGTGACTTTATCACAGGACTGCCACCCGCCATCGCCATAGAACAAAAAGTAAACAACCGCAACTCGCGTAGCACAGTGGGCACATCGACCGAGATTTATGATTATTTGAGGCTGTTGTTTGCACGCATAGGCAAGACCTACTCCCCTATCTCGGGAGAACTTGTCAAGAAACACACGTCTAACGATGTGCTTGACTGTATCAACTCCTATGGCGACGGTACCCGTTTTGCTATCGTTTCACCCATAATCGTGCCTGCCGATAGGACGATAGCCGATCATCTCGATATCTTATCAAAGGGCGGATATTCACGATTAGAGATAAACGGGACATTCAAGCAGATATCAGAGGCTGGCGAAGGCATCGATACATCAATCGCCAATCTGCTCATTGACCGCATGAGTGTTACTCACACAAAGGAGGACGACATGCGCATCTTCGACTCGCTCGAAACAGCTTTCTACGAAGGCAATGGAACTTGCATGATTCTTGTGTGGGATGGAGGTGAGATTGTTCGTCACACTTTCTCAAAACGTTTTGAGGCCGATGGCATAAAATTTGAGGAACCTTCTGATTTGATGTTCAACTTCAACAATCCTGTGGGCGCATGTCCTTCATGTGAAGGATTCGGCAAAATAACTGGTATTGACGAGAATCTCGTTGTTCCCGACAAAACCCTGTCGGTCTATGATGACGCTGTGATGTGCTGGCGAGGACAAGTCATGGGCGAATGGAAGCAAGAGTTTATACACTGGGCATCAAACCACAATTTCCACATTCACAGGCCCTATTATGAACTCAGCGAGGCCGAGAGAGATCTCCTGTGGCACGGCGACGCTTCTTTTCCTGGAATTGACGGTTTCTTTGAATACATCAAGAGCAAATCATATCAAATACAATATAGGGTCATGCTGTCACGATACCGTGGCAAGACGGTGTGCCCCGTGTGCCGTGGGTCAAGACTCAAACCCGGAGCATCTTATGTTAAGATAGCAGAAATGTCAATCGGCGACTTGGTGAAGATGTCGATCGAAAATCTCACCACTTGGTTCAAGCAACTATCTCTCGACGAACATGACACTATCATTGCCAAGCGACTTCTTGCCGAGATAAACAGCCGCCTTGAATTCCTCAATGATGTGGGGCTTGGATATCTCACTCTTGATCGTCTATCGGGGACTTTGTCGGGCGGAGAGAGCCAACGAATCAACTTGGCCACTTCGCTGGGTAGTTCGCTGGTGGGGTCAATCTACATCCTCGACGAGCCAAGCATTGGGCTGCATTCACGCGACACAAACAAACTTATTCACGTCTTGCAGATGCTAAAACAACTGGGCAATACAGTGGTTGTAGTGGAACACGACGAGGACATCATGCGAGCAGCCGACTATATTATAGATGTAGGTCCTGAAGCAGGACGTCACGGCGGCAACATCATCTTTCAGGGACCTATCGAGGAACTACCAAGTGCTTCAAATAGTTACACGGCAAGGTATTTAACCGGTGAAATGAGTATTCCTGTGCCAAAGCAACGACGCAAATGGCGTAACTTCATCGAAGTAAAAGGCGCTGCCGAGAATAATCTTAAAGGCATCAACGTGAAGTTCCCGCTTGAAGTGATCACTGTGGTGACCGGTGTTAGCGGATCGGGCAAATCGACTTTAGTCAACGATATCCTTTTCAGGGCGTTAAACCGCCATTATGGCGAGAGTTCTGACGCACCTGGCACCCATTCGTCAATCTCGGGCGACCTCGACCGCATAACTGGCGTTGAGCTAGTGGATCAGACTCCCATCGGCAAGTCGTCACGAAGCAATCCAGCAACTTATCTCAAGGCATTCGACGAGATCAGGCAACTATTCAGTTCACAACAACTTGCCAAGCAGATGGGTTACGGCCCAGGGTATTTCTCATTCAACTCACAGGGCGGACGCTGCGAGGAGTGTAAAGGAGAAGGCAAGATTTCCATTGAAATGCAATTCATGGCCGACATCACCCTCACGTGTGAGGCATGCCAGGGCAAGAGGTTCAGCCGCGAAGCGCTCGATGTCACCTATCAAGGAAAGACTGTATATGATATCCTCAACATGACCATCAACCAAGCCATTGAGTTCTTCTCACAGCACAAGACTCTCAATGAGGCAAAAATCGTGAAAAGACTCAAGCCATTGCAAGATGTGGGTTTAGGATACATCAAGTTAGGTCAATCTTCCTCTACCCTATCAGGCGGTGAAAACCAGCGCGTTAAACTTGCCTATTTCTTGAGCGGGGAACATAGAGGGCGCAAAATGTTTATTTTCGATGAACCCACTACCGGACTCCACTTCCATGACATCAACACGTTAATGAAATCATTTACCCAGCTCATCGACAAGGGACATACTGTGGTAATTATCGAGCACAATATGGACGTGATTAAGTGTGCCGACCATATAATTGACCTAGGTCCCGACGGAGGCAATGACGGAGGTTATTTAGTAGCTTGCGGAACTCCCGAAGATATAGTAAAGAACAAAGATAGCCATACAGGCAAGTACCTAAAAGAAAAAATCGGTTGATCAACCGATTTTTTCTTTTATAAATTGAGGTCTCTATATTATATAAATTACCTAATACGCTCACTGTCGCTCAACAGTTTTTTATCATGCTTCATGCCTTTGCTAGCCATCATTACAAGCACCATAGAAACAAACGGGAAAGCAATGGGCCATTGCATAATAGCAACAGCATGACCATGTTGAGTAACCATCATCACACCTATGGTTACAAGAAGTGCAACGACAAGCAAAAGCAAAACATTAGTGACCTTAATCTGTTGTTTGAGATTTTTATACATGAATATCACTATCACTGACAAAACAGAGATGAGCACGTCAAGGCAAAGAAGCACATAAGAAACCGCACTAATTTCACCTAGCGGCAAAGCCCCGATAAAAAACACGCCCGCATCCGAACGAAGTTCAATCACTGGCATGAATGCAAACACAATCATCAATATTGATGCTAATAACAAGTAAAGACTTTGAATTCGTTGTATTACCATTACCTTTATTTTTTTGTTAATTTGAATACAAAATTAATATTTTTTTTATTACGAAGAAACTAAAACGTCTTATTTTTGCAATAGATTTGATTAACAACACTTTTTTTAGTAACTTTGCATTAAATTTCAATATTCCTATAAATATGGCAGAATCTGCACTACTGCAACGCCTTGAAGGCCTTGACGCTCGTTTTGAAGAAATCGGCACACTCATCACCGACCCTAACGTGATTGCCGACCAAAAGCGATATGTAAAACTCACCAAAGAATATAAAAGTCTTGAAACATTGCTTAACGCTACCAATAAGTATCGTCGCATGTTGAGTGACATCGAAGACGCTAAACTTCTTCTTGAGACTGAGAAGGACGAAGACATGCGCGCCATGGCTCGCGAAGAACTTGATGCAGCAACCGAACAAATACCCAAGGTGGAAGAGGAAATCAAGCTATTGCTTATCCCCGAAGACCCCGAAGACTCCAAGAATATCGTTCTTGAAATCAGAGGTGGCACAGGCGGTGACGAGGCAGCACTTTTTGCTGGTGACCTTGCACGCATGTACACACGCTATTGCGAGTCTCGTGGATGGAACGTCCAGGTGTCAAGTTGCAGCGAGGGAGCATCTGGTGGTTTCAAAGAAATCATTTTCAGCGTAACTGGCGACAATGTATATGGAACAATGAAATATGAGTCGGGCGTGCATCGCGTTCAACGTGTGCCGGCAACTGAAACACAAGGCCGAGTGCACACTTCGGCTGCTTCAGTGGCAGTATTGCCCGAGGCCGAACCGTTTGACGTTCATATTAATGAAGGTGAAATCAAGTGGGACACTTTCCGCAGTAGCGGTGCCGGTGGACAAAACGTGAATAAAGTGAATTCGGGTGTACGACTCAGGTACATGTGGACCAACCCCAATACTGGTGAAGAACAAGAGATCCTCATCGAGTGTACAGAGACACGCGACCAGCCCAAGAACAAAGAGCGTGCACTTGCCCGCCTACGCACATTTATCTACGACAACGAGCACAAGAAATATGTCGATGACATTGCATCGCGACGCAAAACACTCGTCTCAACAGGTGACCGCTCGGCAAAGATACGAACCTACAACTATCCCCAGGGACGTATTACCGACCACCGCATAGGCTACACCATCTACAACCTTCCGGCATTCATGGACGGCGACATACAGGGATGTATTGATCAACTCACTGTTGCCGAAAATGCCGAAAAACTTAAGGAAGCAGAACTTTAATTTTTTACAGCTATATGAATCGTCAACAATTATTTGCCAACATCTTGCGCAAGCGTTCTTTCCTGTGCGTAGGACTTGACCCTGACCTTGACAAGATGCCTGCCTCGCTGGAAGGAGATCTCTTTAAGTTCAACAAAGCGATAATCGATGCCACCGCACAGCATGCTATCGCTTTCAAACCAAACCTTGCTTTCTATGAAGTGCAAGGAGTCAAAGGTTACAAAGCCTTTGAGGACACAGTGAGATATATCAGGAATAACTATCCTGACGTCATGATTATCGCCGATGCCAAGCGAGGAGATATAGGAAACACCAGCCGCATGTATGCTCGCAGTTTCTTTGAGACTCTTGATGTAGATGCAATCACTGTTGCACCCTACATGGGCGAAGATAGCGTTACTCCTTTCTTGGGATATGACGGAAAATGGGTTATTGTCTTGGGGTTGACTTCCAACAAAGGATCACATGATTTTCAACTCACAACCGATGCCACAGGTACACCTCTCTACAAGAATGTACTATCCAAAGTCAGTTCATGGGGCAATGATAGTAACATGATGTTTGTTGTGGGAGCCACGCAGGGACAATTATTTGAAGAAGTACGCCAAGTCGTTCCGTCGCATTTCCTGTTGGTTCCTGGTGTGGGTGCTCAAGGTGGAAGCCTAGCCGAAGTAGCGAAATACGGCATGACTCGCGAGTGCGGGCTAATTGTAAATTCGTCTCGCGGAATAATTCATGCTTCAAGCAATGACGATTTTGCACAAGTCGCAGCAGCCAAAGCCGCCCAACTTAATGCAGAAATGGCACATATTTTAGAGAATTATAGATTTTTTTCTTGAATTAATTCTCTAATTAAATAATAATAATTAATTTTGTGACGCATTCCACACAGGAGTGTCACGACCATATGGTAAATATTTTTTATTAAATAACAAAAAATGGCTAATATTAATGATTTTAACTTCGCTGGTTTAAAGGCGATTGTACGCGTTGACTTCAACGTTCCCTTGAACGAGAATGGTGTAATTACTGACGACACACGCATCCGCGGTGCGCTACCCACTCTCAAGAAAATCCTTGCTGATGGCGGTGCTCTGATCGTCATGTCACACATGGGCAAGCCCAAAGGCAAAGTGAATCCCAAGCTCTCTCTTGGTCAGATTAAGGATGCTGTAGCTGCTGCTCTGGGTACTCCCGTGCAGTTTGCCGAGGATTGTGCAAAGGCAGCTGATGCAGCTGCTGCATTGAAGGCTGGTGAAGTTCTTCTGCTCGAGAACCTCCGCTTCTACCCCGAAGAAGAAGGCAAGCCCGTAGGCATCGACAAAGAAGATCCCGCTTATGCTGACGCAAAGAAGGAAATGAAGACTCGTCAGGCCGAGTTCGCCAAGACACTTGCTAGCTATGCCGATGTTTATGTAAACGACGCATTCGGTACTGCTCACCGTCGTCATGCTTCAACAGCAGTTATTGCCGACAGCTTTGATGCTGACCACAAGATGCTCGGTTATCTCATGGAGAAAGAGGTAGTCGCTATCGACAACGTTCTCAAGAACGCACAGCATCCCTTCACCGCAATCATCGGTGGTAGCAAGGTAAGCTCTAAACTCGCAGTTATCAAGAACCTCCTCGACAAGGTTGACAACCTCATCATCGGTGGTGGTATGGGCTTTACTTTCATCAAGGCTCAAGGTGGTAACATCGGTCTTTCGCTCCATGAGGACGACCTGATGCCCGAGGCTCTTAGCGTAATGGCAGCAGCCAAGGAGAAAGGTGTGAACCTGAGTCTTTCGGTTCAGACTGTATGTGCACAGGAATTCAAGAACGACGCTGAACGCCAGGTTGTTGATATTTTCAACATTCCCGAAGGCTGGGAAGGTATGGATGCTGGTCCCAAGTCACTTGAAAACTGGAAGAAGATCATCCTCGACTCAAAGACTATCCTCTGGAATGGTCCCGTCGGCGTGTTTGAACTTGACAACTTCGCTGTAGGTACAGGTGAAATCGCTAAGTATGTTGCCGAAGCTACTGCCAACGGTGCTTACTCTCTCGTAGGTGGTGGCGACTCTGTTGCTGCTGTCAACAAGTTCGGTTTGGCCGACAAGGTATCTTATGTATCAACAGGTGGTGGTGCTATGCTCGAGGCTATCGAGGGCAAGACTCTTCCTGGTGTTGCAGCAATCAAGGGTGAATAATTTCACACTGACTTCTTATCATAAACGGGGTGCATCAGCATCCCGTTTTTTTACACACCACAATTAACCCCTTCAACAGGCAAACAATGCTACAGAGCAATAGAAAACTCCTTCAACCCCATATTTAACGAAATTGTCAAAAATATACTATTTTTTTGGGTATAATTCAAAGAATTATTACTACCTTTGTATGTTTATTTGTCGCAATACAAAAACAACGGCTTAAAACAAATTGTTACTATATAATTAATCAAAAAAATCTTATGGCAGAAACAAGACAAAAACTGTTCGACATGTTTCCTCCCGTCTCTCCCGAAGAGTGGCGTGCTAAAGCCGAGGTTGACCTGAAAGGTGCTGACTTTGGCAAAAAGATGGTATGGCGAACAAACGAAGGTTTCGACGTTCAGCCTCTCTATCGTGGCGTTGACATCGAGAACTTGAAAGCAACAGAATCACTTCCTGGTGAGTATCCCTTCGTACGTGGTACACGCACTAACAACGACTGGCTGTCACGTCAGGACATCGTTGTTGAGGATGTAGCTGAGGCTAACGCTAAGGCTCTCGACGTGCTCAACAAGGGCATCGACTCTCTGGGCTTCAAGGTGAATGGTGACGTTAAGCTTGCCGACCTCCTCAAGGGCATCTATCTGCCCGCATGTGAGATCAACATCATGTGCTGTCCCAAGTGCGCTCTTGGCTATGCAACCGAGCTCGTTGAACTCGTTAAGGCTGCTGGTTGCGAGGAGACTTTCAAGGGTTCAATCGACTTCGATCCCTTTAAACGTCAATTCAAGCATGGTGTTGCTTTCCCCAGCGACGTGAAAGCAATGGCTACCGAGCTGCTCAACGCTGTTAAGGACGTTAAGGGCCTCAAGGTTCTGAGCGTAAACACAAAGAATCTCACTAATGCTGGTGCTTACATCTATCAGGAGCTCGGTTATGCTCTTTCATGGGGTAACGAGTGGATGGCAATGATGACCGAGGCTGGTTTCAGCGCCGACGAGGTTGCTCACCGCATTAAATTCAACATGGGTGTATCTACCATCTACTTCATGGAGATCGCTAAGTTCCGCGCTGCTCGTCAGCTGTGGGCTCAGATTGTTAAGGAGTACAAGCCCGAGTGCGAATGTGCTTGCAAGATGGTTGTAAACGCCGAGACTTCTAAGTTCAACCAGACTCTGTTTGACTCACACGTTAACCTCCTCCGTTCACAGACCGAGGCTATGAGCGCTGCTCTGGGTTGTGTTGATTCAATCGTGGTTGTTCCTTTCGACGCTCCTTATCAGAAGAGCGACGATTTCTCAGAGCGCATCGCTCGCAACCAGCAGATCCTGCTGCGCGAAGAGAGCCACCTCGACAAGGTAGTTGACCCCGCTGGTGGTTCTTACTACATTGAGATGCTCACTGCTTCTCTGGCACAGGAAGGATGGAAACTCTTTCTCGACGTTGAGGATAAGGGCGGTTTCAATGCTGCTGTAAACGAGGTTGTTGCTGCTGTCAACGCAAGCGCTAAGGACCGCTTCGGCAAAGTTGCTAAGCGCCGCGAGCAGCTACTTGGTACTAACCAGTTCCCCAACTTCACCGAGGTTGCAGGCGACAAGGCTGCTGCCAAGTGTGAGTGCAAGTGCGAGTGTGCTTGCGAGGAGGGCGAGGTTAAGCTTAACGACAAGCGTCTGGGCGAAGAGTTCGAAGAAATTCGTCTTGCAACCGAGAAGGCAGCCAAGCAGCCTGTTGTATTCATGCTCACTATCGGTAACCTGGCAATGCGTCTTGCTCGTGCACAGTTCTCTGACAACTTCTTCGCATGCGCTGGTTACAAGCTCATCGACAACAACGGTTTCAAGACCGTTGAAGAAGGTGTGAACGCTGCTATGGAACAGAATGCCGACATCGTTGTTCTGTGTTCAAGCGACGACGAGTATCCCACTCTCATTCCCGAGGCAGTTAAGCTTCTCGACGGCAAGGCTGAACTCGTGCTCGCAGGTCCCGAGACCGACGAGTTCAAGGAGATGGGTGTAACTAACTTCATCAACGTGCGTACAAATGTATTAAGTTCACTTAAAGCTTTCAATGCAAAACTTTTAAAATAACAGTTGACTAATATGAGACCTAATTTTAAGAATATAGATATTGCAAACGAGGCTTTTAACGTAGAACACAAGCCTCTGGTGATGGCCGAGCCTTGGAAAAACGCCGAGTTGCTCGACATCAAGCCCATTTATACAAAGCAGGACCTCGAGGGTCTTGAGCACCTTAACTTTGTGGCTGGTATTCCTCCCTTCCTGGGCGGTCCTTACAGCCTTATGTATCCCTTCCGTCCGTGGACCGTTCGCCAGTATGCAGGTTTCTCTACTGCACACGAGTCAAACGCATTCTACCGTCGTAACCTGGCATCAGGCCAGAAGGGTCTTTCAGTAGCATTTGACCTTCCCACTCACCGTGGTTACAATGCCGACAACCAGCGCGTTGTGGGTGATGTAGGTAAGGCTGGTGTATCTATCTGCTCTGTTGAGGATATGAAGGTCCTCTTCGATGGTATCCCCTTGAACAAGATGTCAGTGTCAATGACAATGAACGGTGCCGTTCTTCCCATCATGGCATTCTACATCGTTTCTGGTCTGGAGCAGGGCGCTAAGCTCGAGGAAATGGCTGGTACAATCCAGAACGACATCCTCAAGGAGTTCATGGTGCGCAACACCTATATCTATCCTCCCAAATTCTCTATGCAGATCATTGCGAGCATCTTTGAGTACACATCTCAAAACATGCCCAAGTTCAACAGCATCTCTATCTCTGGTTACCACATGCAGGAAGCAGGTGCAACAGCCGACATCGAGCTCGCCTTCACACTGGCCGACGGTATGGATTACATCCGCACCGGTGTAAACGCTGGTCTTGACGTTGATGCATTCGCTCCCCGTCTGTCATTCTTCTGGGCTATTTCTATGAACTTCTTCACCGAGATCGCTAAGATGCGTGCAGGTCGTCTGCTGTGGGCTAAGATCGTTAAGAGCTTCGGCGCTAAGAATCCCAAGTCTATGTCACTGCGTACACACAGCCAGACATCAGGTTGGTCACTCACAGCACAGGATCCCTTCAACAACGTTGGCCGCACATGTATCGAGGCTATGGCAGCAGCTCAGGGTCACACCCAGTCACTGCACACCAACGCACTCGACGAGGCTATCGCACTGCCCACCGACTTCTCAGCTCGTATCGCTCGTAACACCCAGATCTACATCCAGCAGGAAACTTATGTAACCAAGGCTATTGACCCCTGGGCTGGTTCTTACTATGTAGAGAAGCTCACCGACGAACTCGTTCACAAGGCATGGGCTCACATCGAGGAGATTGAGAAACTTGGCGGTATGGCTAAGGCTATCGAGACCGGCGTGCCCAAAATGCGCATCGAGGAAGCTGCTGCTCGCACACAAGCTCGTATCGACAGCGGTCGCCAGACTATCGTTGGTATCAACAAGTATGCTCTCGAGAAAGAAGATCCCATCGACATTCTCGAAATCGACAATACCGAGGTTCGCAAGGAACAGGTTGCTAACCTTGACAAACTCCGCGCTGAGCGTGACGAGGCTAAGGTTCAGGCCGACCTCGAAGCAATCACTAAGTGCGTAGAAACCGGTGAAGGCAACCTCCTCGCACTCGCAGTTGAGGCAGCTAAGGATCGTGCATCACTCGGTGAGATCTCTGATGCTTGCGAGAAGATCGTGGGCCGTTATAAAGCAGTTGTTAAAACAATTAGTGGCGTGTATTCATCTGAAACTCAAAACAATCCCGACCTCCAGCGCGCACGCGAGCTCACAAGCTTGTTCGCTAAGAAGTATGGTCGTCAGCCCCGTATCATGATCGCTAAGATGGGTCAGGACGGTCACGACCGTGGTGCTAAGGTTGTTGCTACCGGCTATGCCGACTGTGGCTTCGACGTAGATATGGGTCCCCTCTTCCAGACTCCCGAAGAGAGCGCTCGCCAGGCAGTTGAGAACGACGTAAACGTTCTCGGTGTATCTTCACTGGCAGCAGGTCACAAGACCCTTATTCCTCAAGTAATCGCTGAGCTCAAGAAGCTCGGTCGCGAGGACATCATGGTATCGGCTGGTGGTGTAATCCCCGCTCAGGACTACGACTTCCTCTATCAGGCAGGTGTAGCTTGCATCTTCGGCCCCGGTACTTCAGTAATGAAGTCAGCAATCGCCGTTATGGAGCTCCTTCTCAATGAGGAATAATCATTTATAACACCTAATCAATTAGGGAGAAAACCACAGGTTTTCTCCCTAATTTCGTTTATAGTAAACACAATGTGATAGTATTTTTGCTGGACAAAAATTTAGTAACATATATGTTGTTGAAAATATATGGCTGCGTCGGTTATGACACAGCCATATAGCAAACTAAATTATAAATCACTTATACTAATTTGACACAAGATGTCAAATGTACTAACTATATTTACTCAACTTTAGCATTTGATAATAAATATTGCTAATTTGTTGTCCGGCAGGACAATACCTAAATAACCCCCACCGCCGAACGAAGTGGCGGTGGGGGAAGAAATGCAACACGCACTGCGTCCAGCAGGACGCTAATCGGAGC